>JAISOC010000014.1 GCA_031275915.1 Holosporales bacterium
AGGCATACCATTAAGACAGAGATACGTATTACGAAGAGAGGAAGGATAGTTGGTGTATCAGAATCAGTACCTGGATCAGAATAGGTCTATTATCTTACATAATGAAGAGGTTATACAGATTGTAGTCGGTATGGTGATTGCATAATGTGTACTATATATGTCTAAAATATGTGAACTTTGGCATTTTCTCATGCTACAATTGCGATTGTATTGTGGCTAAAGGCTCTTCAAGATAGAGTTGTGTTAGATTCGTTCAAAAAAACAAAGATAGTGGCAACTTTGGGTCCTGCAAGCAGCACTACATCTGTCATAAGGGACTTATATAATGCTGGTGTTAATGTTTTTAGATTAAATTTTTCACACGGAAATCACGAAACGCACAAAAAAAATGCCTCAATCATAAGGTCTATTGAACAAGAATCATCTAGGTATGTTGCCATTATGATGGATCTTCAGGGACCTAAGATTAGAATCGGAGTCTTCGAAGATGGACAAATTTCTCTTAGAAACGGATCTAAGTTTACTCTAGATAATAACAGTGATTTTGGAAACTCCATGAGAGTGACCTTACCTCATCCAGAGATTTTTCGTTTCATAGAAGCAGGAGCAGAAATTTTGCTTGATGATGGAAAAATAAAATTGCTGGTAACTGACAACAATGGTGATCGTATAGAAACAAAGGTTATTACTGGAGGAATTCTTTCAAACAAAAAAGGAGTAAATTTTCCAAATGTCTTGCTGCCAATAGAGGTTCTCACTGAAAAAGACAAAAAAGATATTCGTTTGGCAGAAATTATTGGAGTGGATTACGTTGCCGTATCGTTCATACAGAAGCAAGAAGATATACAACATGTTCGAAAATTTTTGGACAACGAAATGAAAATTATAGCGAAAATTGAAAAACCAGAAGCAGTTCAAAATTTGGATAGCATAGTGGAGGAAGCTGATGCGATTATGATAGCCAGAGGGGATCTTGGAGTCGAAATGCCTGTTGAAATGATTCCCTGTATTCAAAGAAAGATTGTGGAGAAATGTAGACAGAGTAAAAAACCTGTAATTGTAGCAACACAGATGATGGAATCTATGATTCAAAATCCAGTCCCAACAAGAGCAGAAGTATCAGATGTTGCAACAGCCGTGTATCAGGGAGCTGACGCAGTTATGTTATCAGCAGAATCCGCCAGTGGTAAGTTTCCAGTTGAAACTGTAAAAATTATGAGCGATGTGATAATTCATACAGAAAATGACATAGATACTTTTCAGAGGCAGCAGCAAGACAAAACAGAGAATCATAGCGTGGATCATGCAATTACAATTGCCTTAAACAGAGCTGTAAAAATAAGTGGGATTAAAACCATAGTTGCATTCACAGAATCTGGTAGAACATCTATGGATGTATCGCAAAGCAGACCAAATGCAAATATTATTGCTTTGACTCCGAACATTCGTACAGCAAGAGAAATGTGTTTGGTATGGGGAACACAAGCTATGCTGATAGAGGATCTGTATAGCTTTACGCAAATGACTCAAGTTGTACAAACTCGCATCTCTGAGTTTTGTAAAGTAGAAAATAATGACAAAGTAATCATAGTTGCAGGAGTACCATTCAGAAGATCTGGTAGAACCAATATTCTTCATATTTGCGAGATCGAAAAGGATCAAATAGTGAACGATTGAATTATTTCTTGAGCACTGGTACTACCAATAAAACCCCTTATAGTTCCGGTAACATTATTATTTTCTATCAAATTATTTTACATGTACCGTCCCGAAGTATGATAGTATGATAAACTGTGAAGCGTACAAAATATGGAGAAAGCGTAACTATGTACATGATTCCCCTATGGGACCAAAGGTTAGGAGATCTGCTGTATTAACTCCTGAGGAGGAGGCTATCTGTGTAGCCTTTCGTAAATCAAATCTCTTATCACTTGATGAAAAAGAACCAGGGTTAAAGACTCACATCACTTCATGCCAGAACTATACACCTAATCTACATCGTTTAGATTTTCTTGAAGATTAAGCTAGCATTGGTTCCTCCGAAGCCGAAGGAATTACTCATAGCTAAATCTATTGTTCTTTCCTGCGGATTCAAAGCAGTCAGATTTAGATCACAATCTTTATCTGGATCATGTAAATTTAAAGTTGGAGGACACACAGAATTTTTAATGGCCAAAAGACTAATGATAGCCTCAACAGCTCCAGTTGCTCCTAATAGATGTCCCATTGCCGATTTAGTTGAAGAAACGTTGAGTTTGTATGCATGAGAGTTAAAGACTTTTTTAATAGCACGCACTTCAGCAATATCTCCCTGGGGAGTGGAAGTTCCGTGCGCATTTATATATGCAATAGATTCCTTATCGATTTGAGCATCATCTATAGCATTTTGTATGGCTTTGGCTGCTCCTGATCCATCCTTCAAGGGAGCAGTTATATGGAAGGCATCGCATGAAGTTCCATACCCAACAATCTCCCCATATATCTTAGCTCCTCTCTTCTTGGCAATTTCATAGTCTTCGAGTGTCAATACTCCAGCCCCTTCTCCAACAACGAAACCATCTCTGTTTTTGTCCCAGGGTCTTGATGATTCTTCTGGACTTTCATTATATTTTGTTGACAGAGCTCTGGCTGCTCCAAATCCAGAGATTCCTAATTCACAAACTGCAGCTTCTGCTCCTCCAGCCATTGCGAAATCAACGTATCCATTTCTAATTGCGTTATAAGCTTCTCCAATACTGTTTGTTCCTGAAGCACATGCAGAAACAACACTACAATTAAGGCTTTTAAATCCATACTTAATAGCAATATGACCAGAAGCCAGGTTAACCAAAACAGATGGTATGAAAAAAGGGCTGACCCTTCTGGCGCCCTCTGTGTATAGAGTTACTGATGTTTCATATAATCTTTGAACTCCTCCTATTCCGGATCCTATTATAACTGCTGTTCTTTCTTTTTGTTCCTCACTAAGAAATTGATATCCAGAATCTTCAAATGCTTCAGTAGCTGCAGCAATTGCATATATTATAAAACGATCTACGCGTTTTTGCTCAGAAAATGTCATATATTTATCGGGATCGAACTGTCCTTTTGGTAACATACCAGCTATCTTAGAAGCCATACCTGTAGTATCGAAATAATCGATTTTCCTAATTCCGCTTTTGCAAGACAGCGCCCCTTCCCACATGGATCTAACATTAAGGCCGAGAGGAGATATAGCTCCAACCCCGGTTACTACAACTCTTTTCTTCATTATATTATTTTTGAAGGGAATCCAAATACTTCACGGCATCAGAAACCGTTATAATCTTCTCTGCAGCGTCCTCCGGAATTTCACAATCAAAATTTTTCTCGAACTCCATGATAAGTTCAGCTTGCTCCAAACTATCCAGTCCAAGATCATCTTTGAAGCTTGCATTTTCAACAATCTTATTACCATCTATTTTTGAGCTACCCACTATAATCTCCTTAACTTTATCGAATGTACTCATAATGCCGCTTACTAAAAAAACAAAAACCGATGGAGTAACTATATTATATCTCTTTCCCAATCTCAAGAATTCTCTTGTATAAAAAGCTGATAACAAAACGCAGATCACTATGATACTGTTTGATGATCTACAAATGTGTTGTTATTGAGGAGGCGCTCCTTTAATTATGGATTTAAAAGAGAGTCCTTTCCACGTCATATGGTCCAAATCTGCAAGCGCATATTCCTTATCACACAAATATAGAACTATCCTTCTTGTATCAGTATTTTGGAACGCAAGATATATTGGATTTTCATTTTTTGCATCTTCATTTTTGGACACAAAATATGCTTGATATTGCGTTGTTTGAAAAATTATTTTTGCTCCAAAATATACTATTTTTAGAGAGTCACAAAGAGCTAAAGGATCTTCTGCAGTAATTGTTAATTTATGAAAAAGTGCTACTCTAAGATTAGGACAATGATGTAAAAATCCACCTTTAACTCTCTCTAGTGAAGGGAAATCTGCTGTTTCTAGACGTTTACAATATGATAACAACCAATATTTAGCTTCTTTCAGTGATTTTAAAAATATTTTTTCAATGGCAGGACACAGTCCTAATGCATGATCCATAACTGACATTAATAAAGGTGCATATACCATTTTAAGAACAGGATTCGAATATAAGAAATAATGTTGAGCAGTTATTAAAGTCTTAAAAGATACTCCTACTAGAGAAGGACAACCTTTAAAAAGGGAGATATTCAATAGCAAATATTCTCCTGCATGTTCTAAAAAATCTAACGCAAGAAAACGTAACTTGCTATTAATAGCGGTCCCAATTGCATTTATTTCTTTTAATAGAGTTCCCAATATAGAAGGAGTATATTTAGCAGAAGTAAGACTATACCCCTTAAAATCATCAGAAGCAAAAATACTCTCATCCATTATTAACACTTCTAGATGACCCCAATTTTTTATAGGAAGAGACATATTAGTAAGCTTAGGACAGTTACGTATTATTAGCACTTTTATATTAGAAGTAGCCATTCTCCTTTGTGTTAGATATTGTTCTATAGCAAGATCAACATCTACTTTTTGAAGTTTAACATCTGCTTTTCGAGGATTAACATCTGCTTTTTGAGGATTAACATCTGCTTTTTGAAGATTGACATCTGCTTTTTGAAATACAACTAAAACTTCATCTTCACGATAATACCCTGAAATTGCTGCCGTTGTTCCTTCAGTACTCTTTGATAATTTTAAGTCATCCATACTAGTTATAGAACGAGGTATATTACTTTGAGTAGTTACATTTAAAGTGGAAGAACAAGTTGTTGCCCCCCCCCCCC
>JAISOC010000082.1 GCA_031275915.1 Holosporales bacterium
TTTTTGGAAATTTTGGTGACTCACTGAATTTAGAAATAATTGAATCCCGAAAACTGTTTTGTATTATGCATATGTTTTTATTGATGAAGTACCAACTTATTTTTAAGGAATTCAGCAACTCAATGTTACAAATTTCTGCATCCAACACCTCTCTGTACTCACCAATTGTATTCCATTTATGCCAGATTTTTGGCATTTCAAAGAGTTTGTCTTTATGTGAAAATCCCATATTTTCCGATACAGTTCTGCCAGTTTTCGGGGATATAAAATGAACATCATGTCTTATATCGAATCCAAATCCTGTCTCTTTAAGCAGCAGAAATTCAAAGTAAATGTGCAAAACATAAATGTCTTCTTCAGATAAATCATTCAAATTTTTCGTCAGGAAAGTTAGGAAATTAAAGATATTGGTATACAATACCCCTTGGGGAAGAGTTTTATCCAACATTAAACAGATACTCTGACAGAACATGATATGCAGTTCTGACCCAAATATATATATCCAGTTTTGTCTTTCGTGTTTTTTAGTCCAAAACCCAAGATTATATGATGAATTCTTCTTAAACATATCAACTGAGACATTCGACAATAAAGAAAATGAATTTCGATTCAAAATTCTTGATAATCCAAGAACCTTTCCGTGATTCTCAGTTAATATACTAACCATTTTGTAATTCTCCCCGTATTTTTGAGAGGAAAGAACTACACCTGTATCTGACCACATCATCTTTAATACACAGAAACAATGTAATAGTCTAAATCCAAACCAACGACCTCACATCTCACAGATTCACGAAATATCGCGAAATACAACCGGCCCATTGTACATTAATGTTTAAAGGAAACTAAATATTTTTATAAAGCGTCCAGCACTGAATCCAATCCACTTTTAATCTTATCGCTATTTTGTTCACTACCATTTTTTTCATTATCTGCTGGTCCATTTAAGACATTCTTTATGAACCTTGCAGCTATACGAGCAGGAATTCGCCCACCAGTGGAATCGTGCGTCATTTTCAATTTGTTGTTATCGTTTCCACACCATACTCCTATTGCAAATCCTGCATTTTTGTCCTTCTTTGGATCATAAAAGCCAATAAACCAAGCATCATCATCGCCATTCGAACCTGTTTTTCCATAAATATACTCATTCACATTAGTTGCTCTTCCTGTCCCCCTAGCTATAACACTTCTTAATAATTCTCGACAATTATACAGAGTTTCATCATCTATAATTCTTTTTTTAGGTCCTGAAGAATGAGAATATAGAATCCTACCGTCCTTAGTTCTGATTTCTAGAATTCCGTATGACCATATGGGGAAGCCGTCCATAAAAGTTGCATATGCACATGTTAGATCCTTAAGAGTGAGAGGAGTTGTACCTATGGCCACACTCATATCATGCCTTGAAACATTGCTAATTCCGAGCTTATTCGCAAATGAGGCCACCCTTTTTATGCCAATCTGCTGAGCTAATCGTATGCAAACACTATTAACAGAATACGTAAAGCCATCAAGAAGAGACATTTCTCCTCTCTGCCTCCATTTATAATTTTTTGCTGTCCATCCAGCAATGGTTACTGGAGCATCTGATAAAGTGTCGTGAAGCTGATACCCATACTCCAATGCTGCTCCATATACAAAAATTTTAAATGCAGATCCTGACATCCTTAAAGCTTGAGTTACTCTATTAAATTGAGAAGAGGTATAACTCTTTCCTCCAACCATACACTGCACATCTCCATCTCTACCAATACATACAAAAGCCATCTGCGAAATTTTGTAACGCTCTGACTCTGTATCGAAATAAAACTTTACAGATTCTTCGGCAGTTTTTTGTTTGTCTATATCAAATGTGGAAACTATAACAACGTCCTCCGTAATATCTCCAAGTATTTTCTGAGCTTGATCATATACAAAATCACAAAAATACATATATCCGCTTTGAATTTTTTCCTCTCTGTTTAGTACAAGATCCGCCTCCCTATTTTCAACTTCTTTAGCGCTTTTTATGATTCCTTGCTCTTCCATGGCTTTTAATACAACAAAGGCTCTTTCTTTTGCGTATTTTGTACTGCTTGTTGGAGAATATTTTGAGGGAGCTTTTAAGAGACCTGCTAATACTGCTGCTTCATAAACACTTAATTGTTTCGCAGATTTTCCGAAATATTTACGGGATGCAGCGTCGATTCCATAAGTTCCTGCTCCAAAATATATTCTGTTTAAATACATCATCATGATTTGAGATTTGTTGAATTTGTATTCTAACCAAATTGAGAGCAAAAGCTCTCTTATTTTGCGACTAATTGAACGATCATAATGAGTAACTATTCCCTCAGCTATTAAAATGTTTTTCGCAAGTTGTTGGGTTAATGTGGATCCCCCCTCAACAACCCTTCCTGATATAAAATTTCTGTATACAGCTCGAAAAAGGCCTATGAAATCAATTCCGAAATGGTACATAAAACGCCTGTCTTCAACTGCCATAAAGGCAGCAGGCACATGTTTGGGAAGCTCATTGGTCTTAATGACAGTTTCATACAGATCTCCATATGACCCCACAACAATACCATCATATGTCTGAACAACAACAGAAGGGTTCCTGATATCAGTCTTTAAGCTATGTAAATCAGGTAGGTCCTTCGAGAAGTAACAAAGGATCACTGCAACAACTGCAATCCCACAAAAGAAGGAGCAGAAAAAGTACTTCAGAAGAATAGCCGTTAAAGACCTATGTCTCCTTCTTCTTTTTCTGCTCACCATCTACATCACTTTAAAATTCCACTCTATT
>JAISOC010000036.1 GCA_031275915.1 Holosporales bacterium
TTTAAAAGCATCATAGAAGACATTAAAAATATCACTGGAAATAATAATCCAAAACTGAGAACTCACAACAACGTCATTGCAGATCACATGAGAGCTATATGTTTCATGATAGCTGATGGCATTACTCCTTCAAATGAAGGAAGAGGATATGTCCTCAGGAGGATTATAAGAAGAGCTCTGAGGCATGGATACACAATGGGTATGCGAGAACCTTTCCTATATATGCTTGTAAAATCTGTGAAAAATGCAATGGGGTTGTGCTTTCCGGAGCTACATCACTTTGAAATTCCAACGACAGAAGTTTTAAAAAATGAGGAAGAAAGCTTCATGAAAACAATAGAGAACGGCATGAACATTTTGAATGATGAGTTATCTAAGACTGGGACGTCCTCAACTTTTCCTGCTGATGTCGCCTATAAGCTCTATGACACATATGGATTTCCTCTCGATTTGACAGAGGATATCTTAAAAAATTATGGGAAAAGCATAAATAACAAAGAGTTTGAAAGAATTTCGCAGGAGCACAAGGAAAAATCCAAAAATGCTTGGGCAGGAACTGGAGACTCCTTCACAGAAAAGGTGTGGTATGACATAAAAGAAACATTGCCAGATATAGAATTCTTAAGAAATACAAACTCATTGGATGCAACTATTCTTGCTATTATAAAAAATGGAGAAATAGTTGAAACAGTCTCTCAATCAGATGAGCCTGTGTATATTATCACAGACAAGACGCCTTTTTATGCGGAGGCTGGGGGACAGGTTGGGCATACTGGACACATATTTCAAACTCATAATAACGTCGCAGAAGTCATAGATACAAAGAAGAAAATAGGAATTCATTATCATAAATGCATTGTCAAAAAGGGAGTTATTATCAGCAAAAAGCCAGCAAAACTCGAGATAAATGCAGAAAAAAGACTGGCAAGTGCCAGAAATCACACATGTGCTCATATGCTTCAAAAATCTTTGAGAGAAATTCTTGGGAATCACGTATCTCAAAAAGGATCTTTGGTGACTCCTGAAAGACTTCGTTTTGATTTCATACACAGTGGAACAATTGATAAACATCAAATACAAATGGTTGAGAAAATGGTTAATGACAACATAGAAAAAGGTCTCATTGTTCATACTGAGGTATTGCCTCTGGAAGAAGCTATGAGTTCAGGAGCAATGGCCTTATTCGGAGAAAAATACCCAGAACACGTCAGAGTTGTGACAATAGGAGATGATTGGTCGAAGGAATTGTGCGGAGGAGAACACGTTCACAACACCATGCAAATAAAGTGGTTCAAAATCATGGGAGTATCATCAATCGGATCTGGGATTAAAAGAATAGAGGCCATCACTGGAAATCAAATCATTACCTATCTCGAAGCAGAAATATGTAAATTCTCAGAAAAAATAGTGGAGCAGCAGACAACCATTAAAAATCTCAATGCCAAAAATCAGGAAGTTTGTCCTATACAGAAAACTGATGCAAATGAAGAAATGCTCGAAAATGGAGTGAAATTCACGACCATCTCCTTAAAAAACATTGAACATAAGGAAATTATGAGCTTTATAGACAAACAAAAAACGAATGATTGCAAGAAAGCGGTGTTGGTAATTAACGAAACAAACGACAGATGCTCATTGTTCTTATATACAAACTTAAATAATGTGAATGCTGTTGATGTTATGAGAAAAACTGCTGAAACCGTTGAGATTCAGATAAGATGTGGAGGAAGAAATGATTTCGCTCAAGCAGGTGGAATTTTGCCACAAAATGCAGAGAATTTTATTAAAATTTTAAAAAGTACCATAAAAAGTTTTTAGGTTGCATAAAATTATGTATAATGCCAGAATTATATTGCGCTTTCAGTTGCGTGCGAGGTAAGAATGTCCGGTGATTCACCTCTGCAAAAGCCAGAGTGGTTGAGGGTTAGATCAGGAGCGTCTGAAGAATTTGCCCAAACGGCCGCTATCGTTAAGAAATATGGCATTACGACCATTTGCGAAGACGCTTTGTGCCCTAATATAGGGGAATGCTGGAGACGTAAAGTAGTAACTTTTATGATAATGGGGAATCTGTGTACAAGAAACTGTGGATTTTGTGGAATAAAAAACGGAGTACCTGCGCCTATTGACCCAGAAGAACCAACAAACGTTGCTTCAGCTATTAAGGAACTGGGATTAAAATACGCAGTTATTACATCAGCTGCCAGAGATGATCTTCCGGACGCCGGAGCTTCGTGTTATACGAATGTTATATATAAAACAAGGGAACTTTCTCCAGAAACAAAAATTGAAATATTGACACCAGATTTTTGGAGTGAACGCAAAAATATCAAAATTGTTACTGATGCAAAACCAGATGTTTATGGTCACAACATAGAGGTGATTAGAAGGTTGTATCAAGCAGTGAAAAAACCTCCTTCTGATTATGATATGTCTATAGAATGTTTGAGATTAATTAAAGAAATTGATCCAAATATTATAACAAAATCAGGAATGATGGTTGGAGTTGGAGAGGAATTTGATGAAGTTATGGAGACTTTTGAAGATTTGAGAAAGGCTAATGTTGATATTATTACTGTTGGACAATATATAAGCCCTTCAGCCTCCCATTATCCAGTAATAAGGTATATTACTCCAGAAGAGTTTGAAAAATACAGGGAAGAAGGATTTAAGATGGGGTTCAAAGAAATTAAATCAGGACCATTAATTCGATCTTCTTATGGAGCTGGGGAGTCGTATAGTACATTATGTGGTATTGCGCAGAACCAAGATACATAGTCCAAATTCTGACTTTGTTATTCGGAGTATTTTTGTCGTACCAGGACATAAAAGCTCAAAGAGTTAGTATTTCTGCGGTTATTCTGTATGTTATTGGATGTTTTTTGATCAGAGAGACGTTTTGCATTTGGCCATTTGTTGTATTCATTTGCCTTGGAGTTTTCGGATTTTTGATTAAAAAGAAAAAAGTTTTCGGAAAGGCAGATTATGCCATCGTGTTTGGAAGCACTTTTCTTGTTGATGATAACACTTGGCCATTGTTCATAGCTCTCTGTGGAGTTTTTGGAATAATAACCTCACTAAT
>JAISOC010000022.1 GCA_031275915.1 Holosporales bacterium
TAAATCTTATAGGTTCATTACGTTCTTCTGGCTTAGAGTTCTCAAGAATAGATATTAGGGAGGTATATGTATAATGCTGATACTTACTTCCTGAAACATACACTATATTAATTATCTTAGATGGATCATATGTTCTCAGTTTATTCCATGGAACCACTGGTCCAGATATATCTGCTTTTTGGTAACCTGGTAGATCAATAAATGATAATTCTACTTCATTAATATTAAAAGATTTAGTTAACTGTGTGCTATATCCTTGAGTAGTTGCAGGTAGAGAGGAAGAACAAGTAAGACCCCCACCCCCCCCTAATACTATAGCAATACTTAATAGTAACTTCTTCATTGTTTTCCTCCCCTTTTTATAAAGGAATAATCCCCTATATATTCTATATCAATACTACTCTCTTCCTGGAGGTATGTTAAAGAGTTTTGTTGTATAGAGAGGTTCGTTTGTTAAAAGATGGTGCTGGCGCACCCGATAGGATTCGAACCTACGACCTCTTCCTTCGGAGGGAAGTGCTCTATCCATCTGAGCTACGGGTGCATCTTTATTCATTAATGTATCATTGAACATGCGATAGCGCACATGATACATGTCGCAATTCCCAAAAACAGCCAACGAGTCTGATTCTCAATGGATTCTTTGTATAGTTTGTATACGCTTACTGAAAGAAATTCTGTAGAAGTTTGAAGTGCTTTGTGTATGAAATTATCAAATTTTCGATCTATTACCAAAAAGAATTTTTGCACCTGCACCAAACAAGTATACAAGAAGGAGAAAAAATATTCAGACAATTCATTGTCTCTAAAAACCTGTTCTATTTTAGCAGGCATTAGTTTTTTGTATCTGTGTTTTAAAATAACAATGATCGATATGGCAATCATAATTTGCAAAATCTCAAATAGACTCTGTTTTATATAATTAATCTCCATGTTATACATTCCAATAGAAGCAAACGATCCAATAACAGCAAAGAAAAGCAATAACCATGGTGGAATTATACAACTTCCTTGCAAATCGCTGACCCTAGACATTGTTCTCTCGTCCATTCTGGAGTTTCCATACATAGCCAAATATATTAACCTCCAAAAAGCAATCATTAACAAAACGCTATTTGTTATTACAATGAGTATAATTTTAATATCAAGGGTCATTTGCAACAAGGAAGCTTTTGCAAAGAAATTGACAAAGCAAGGGAATCCAATTGTTGAAATGAATGATACACAGATAATATCGTTTACATTTGGAGCAATTTTACTAATACCCCCCATTTTTAAGATATTAGTCTCCTTACTTACAATATGCATTATGTACGCCACACTCAAAAAAAACACTGATTTAGAGAATGCATGGCATATGAAGTATATGATTGATATATCGTATGCCTTAATTCCGCAAGCAACGAAAGCAATGCCAATTGACGCTGCTGTGGAACAGGCTATTATTTTTTTCATATCAACTTGAAAAAGAGAGCATAATGCCATAATTATGGCGGTCGCGCCTCCAATAAATACCAAGGCTTCTCCAAAAAACTCTATTCTTTCAAAAATGAAGTGGCACTTATATATGAAAATTATACCTGTCCAAACAACTGTAACAGAGTGAAGAAGGATGGATATATACGTATCTGCAACGGTTGCATCTAAAAGCCATTTTGAAAAAGGAAATTGCGCTCCTTTACATAAGCAAGATATCAGGAGTAGTGTTGCAGGTAGTATTAATACTTCTTCGTTTTCTGTCCATTCGAAAAATATTCTTACACTTTGGAAATCAAAACTTTTTGTGTGTTCTGCAATCATGATAATGGACAATAAAAATAAAATACTTGCTAGCTTGTTGAATATAAAAACACAACTAGAAGCCAAACAAGAATTGTTGGCATGTCCAACCATTATTGCTGATATTAACCCCAAAGATTCTATTCCAATGAAAAAGGTGAATAAATTATCGGAACATACAACAAAACACATTAATATAGAGAGAATATTAAGAAATATTTGTGTTCTTAAATATTTTGTTTTTTCGAGTTTTATATTGGCAAACTGTATGCAAAATAAAATTAACATGATTGCAACACATATAAATATCTCAGTTTTGCCAAATATTAACGAAATGTTATAATTAATTGTTCCAATTTTAAAGCAATTTAAAGTTACTGTTGCAGTAAGCATATGTGAAATAAGAAAGACTGCAAATATAAGTGGAGCGAATACAAAAAATATGTATCTAATTGCAGTCTTCATAATCACGTCTATTATACGTATAAGCCATAAATATTATGCTTAAAATAAGGCCGCTCATGATGATTGATACAACAGAGAATATATATCCAATCCCTGTTCCACCGTGTGTGTGCGAAACAGAACAAAAATTAACAACGGAGGCTAATATCATAAGTTCAACGGAAATGAGTGTCATAACTAGCCCAGATGCAGATCTGAAAACGCATCCACACAGGCCGATTGCAAAAATTCCTCCACTAAAAATCAAAATCATATTTTCAAACAAATGAATCTGTCCTGATCGCATTTCTCATATGCTTATGGTACATTAAAACCAAAACTTGTGTCTATTGGAGGAAGAGAGTTTGTGATGAAAGAAAATAACACATTCATTAGTTAAGGTAGAGAATAGAACCTGCTAATCGTCTTCCAATCCGCCATTACCCACAGATGGCAATGTGGTTTCGTTTCTTCTTTCTGATGCTTCGATTTCTCCTGAAAATTCGTGTTTTTTCTGAATTCTGAACATATTCTGGAAGTTTCTTTCACTAATCCAAATTTTATATAACTCATTGCCTTTTGCATCAACAGATTTCAAAACAAACGCAATTTTATCAGCGTACGGTACGGTAAATTCTTCTATTCCGAGTTTTATATGTTGCAGATTAGTTATCTGAATACCTATATATGGATTCACTCTATACAGTATGTTTTTTCCAT
>JAISOC010000051.1 GCA_031275915.1 Holosporales bacterium
CTGAATATACGCAATCTGTGATAGTTGAATCTGAACAAGACCTCACAGGTTTATTCAAAAACGTTAAAATAACTCACGGATTTCAAAATTGCCTAATGGGGGATGTTTGTGAGACACAAAAATCTCACAAAACTTGACCAATAAAAATATATATGAGATTCTGATAATATAGGCAGAAAAGAATTATTAGATCAAATTCTTGGGGAGGAAACAATGAAGAAGTTACTATTAAGTATTGCTATAGTATTAGGGGGGTGGAGAGGTCTGACTTATTCTTCTTCTCTACCTGCAACTACTCAGAGATATAGCACACAGCTACCTAAATCTTTTAATATTAATGAAGTAGAATTATCATTTATAGACTTACCAGGTTACCAAAAAGCAGATATATCTGGACCAGTGGTTCCATGGAATAAACTGGGAACATATGATCAATCTGAGATAATTAATATAGTGTATGTTTCTGATGAAAAGTATTTACCCTATACATATACATCCCTGATATCCATTCTAGATAACTCTAAGCCAGAAGAACGTAATGAACCAATAAGATTTACTATTATACTTGATGAAGTAGAGTTTAAAGGTATTCTTGATGATGATATGACTAGATTAACAAATGTTCTCTTCTTTAAGTTTAATAGAGATATTTATAAGTATGATATAGAGTATATTCCTATTCCTGATAGAGAAAGAGAACGTATTAATCAATTTGAAACATACTGGAATCTTTGGCCAAAAAATATATTCTTAAAGCTCTTCTTCAGCAATTTTCTTTCATGTGATAAATGTATATATTTAGACGGAGATACGGCATGTGTAAGTGATATAAGAAGATTGTGGAATATAGATTTGGGAAAGCATTGTTTTGGAGGTACTGAATATTTCGAGCTAGCAAACAGATATAAGGAAAAGATTTTTAATGCTGGAATGTTGTTGTTTAATTTGAAAAGAATGAGAGAAGTAGGCTTTGCAACCGAGATAGAGGAAATATTCAAAGAAGGACAAAAGAATCCGAAAATGCGCTATTTAGAAGAATTTGCACTAAAAGATTACTCCAAAAAACATGGACATTATCCAATTAATCAGGAGTTTAACATGGGAATAGAGGATAACATACCAAAAAGGTATACAAATGAAAATAATGATAATCTAAAGATTTCATTGATACATTTCTGCAGTTATTTTAAACCACAAAAATTTATTCAAAAATATGAAGCTGCTGGATGTCCAAATTATAAAAATTTGCAACATACGTTTTGGAAATTGTATAAATATTCTTCTTGGGCTTTCGTTCAATGTTATAAATATTATAAACATTATGAAGAGATAAACGATTTAGCTAAGCTTGAGTAGATTTTCTATTGCGTTATCTCCAGTTCTTTGCCAGTTCCTTTTTGTAGATAATACACAGGGAATATTACGAACATCACAAAGACGACTGACAAAGCACATGCCATTGGAAAATCTATATTGTTAAAGAACTCTATCCAAAGGATTCGTCCCATAGTAATTGTGCTGGGACTTCCCAATAACTCTGGAATCACAAATTCTCCCATTGTTGTTGTGAAGACCAATACGCATCCTGCTATAATCCCGTGCTTTGTTAATGGAATAGTAACCTCACTAAATGTCCTAAATTGGTTTGCTGCAAGATCAATCGCTGCCTCTATACATGATCTATCTATCTTTGTCATTGAAGCATATATCGGCAGTATCATGAATGGTAAATAACAAAAAACCATTCCCATACACACTACATAATAATTACCAAGAAATTTAATTGGAGAATTTACAATTCCAAGCCCAAGTAGCATTGAATTTAACAGACCATTTGGACTAAGTAGGTTCATCCACGCATATATTCTCACCAAAAAAGATATCCAAAGAGACATAGATACAAGTAACAATACGGTATTTCTATATTGTATTTTCATTTGAAATATTCCGTAGGCCATTATGTATCCCATTACCAAGCATAGTATTGTTGAAAAAGTAGACAACAAAATAGAATTAAAAAATGCAGTTTTATAATATGAGTCTTTAAATAGCACGAAATAATTGTGAAAATTTATACATATTTTTATGAGATGATCTTTCCCCCAAACAAAAACGTCAGTATATGGAGGAATTCCAAAAACACTCTCAGAGAAGCTTATTTTAAATATTATAAAAAGGGGGATTATGAAAAAAATTAAAAACCACAATATTGGAATGAATGCAATTGGAAAACTTGTATTTGCCGTTTTTGCATACAACTCATTTATTTTCTTTCTATTTTTTTCCATAAAAGACGATGAAAATATGTTGTTGTTCTTTTTCATGATGTTAACACTACACTATTTTCTGCCCGCCAGAAGACATACACAACGTCTCCCCACATAATATTGCGCCCAATTATTCTAAACAAATTTGGCAGTGTTGCCTTTATGATTTTCCCAGATTCAAGTTTTACATAATATGCAGACACATTTCCAAGATATGCCACTTCCTTCACAACACCTTGAGTCCAATTTCTAGGATATGTTGGTCTAACAGTAGATATCATAACTTTTTCAGGTCTAATAGCCAGTGATACAGTAGTTCCTATTGGAATGGCTCCAGTATGTACTACATAGAAATAGCAATTGGCTTCCTGAGATTTGATGAGAGCATAATCAACTTTAGATTCCGCAACCACTCCATCAAATATATTGATTTCACCTATAAACTCGGCTACATACTTTGAATTGGGAAATTCGTATATATCATGAGCTGTTCCAATCTGCCTAATCCTGCCATCATCCATAACTCCTATACGAGTGGATATTGTCATTGCCTCTCTTTGATCATGAGTTACAAGAATAAAGGTAATACCAACTCTTTCTTGTATATCAATAAGCTCGAACTGGGTTTTGTCTCTTAGCCTTTTATCAAGGGCCGCCATTGGCTCATCAAGCAATAATAATTTTGGTTTTTTGGCTAAACTCCTGGCAAGGGCTACTCTTTGCTTTTGTCCTCCAGATAATTCATCAGGCTTCCTGTTTTCAAGACCAGAGAGTTGCACCAACGATATGGCCTCTTCTACCCCAGCATCAATAGCTGCTTTTGAAACTCCATCCTGCCTCAAACCAAAAGCTATGTTCTGGTATACATCCATGTGTGGAAAGAGAGCGTATGACTGAAACATGAGATTAACAGGCCTCTCATGTGGAGGCCAATCAGTTATGTCTACCCCATCTATAATTACACTCCCAGATGTTGGCTTCTCAAACCCAGCAAGAATTCTGAGCAATGTTGTCTTGCCACATCCAGATTCTCCTAAAATAGAAAATAATTCTCCACTGCTTACAGTAAAGGAAACATTTTTTACGACTGCAGTACCGCTAAAGTATTTTGATATGTTATTAATTACCACATACGGATTAGCCTCAATTTCTTGCGCGACTCCAACCCCCGCTTCAAGTTCACCTTTCTGATTGGAAATTTGACTACTATTCAATACCTACTCCGCCTGGGATAAGAAAGTTATTGTAAAATATATAACATTCAGTTCGTTAGCGCTACTTTTAGCGAACTTTATTCAATGTTATTGCTGAAAAAGACCATGAAAATAAAATATGAAACTGAGATTATCCGAGACAGTTTCAAATTCTGACACATCTTTCGGAAAAAATTTTCCA
>JAISOC010000093.1 GCA_031275915.1 Holosporales bacterium
TAGTTGAAGAATTAAAAATACCTATCGTTGCTGTGGGGAAAGGAGAAGACCTTCTTGATATAGATCGCTTTTCAGTGGATGAATTTCTAAAAGATCTTGGATAATTGCACAAATGCCAATTTAAATATCATTATTTTTTCAGAAACGTTTAAAAAATGCCGTTTTATCGTAAAAAATTAACTAAATTTTAACTGATTACGTTGTAGTCTGTGCTGTGAAGGTGTAAATAAATTTTATCAGTTTTGCATATGGCAGAGAGCAGACAACACACATTAGATAGAGTTCGAAAACCTCGAGTTCATATAACCTATGATGTTGAAATAGGGGATGCTATAGAAACAAGAGAACTGCCTTTTGTTGTTGGAGTAATGGCCGATCTCTCTGGGCATCCTGAAGTTCCATTACCCAAAATCAAGGACAGAAAATTTGTTGAGATAGACAGGGATAACTTCCTGGATGTAATGTCAGTGATTCATCCGAGATTGGTAATAAGAATCGCAAATAGATTGGATGATTCAACTCCTGAAATGAGTGTTGAACTTCTTTTTGAGAGTATGGAAGATTTCGAGCCTCAAAAACTTGCTAAGAACATTCCTAGTTTGAACAGATTATTCGAAAAAAGGAATAATTTAAAGAATCTCATATCAAAAATGGATGGGAATGACAGACTTGAAGCATTGCTCACGCAAATTATGAAAAATGACGATAATTTACAAAAATTAAAAAAAGAAATACAGGAATACGATGATGAGCACAATCCAAAGCCAGCGGAAGAGGCTGAAAAAGACACTGCTAGTTCTGAGTCAGGGAAGGAGAAATAAATATGGCAGAAGAAATAATCATCATACCTGAAGAAGCCAAAATTCTTGATGTATTATTGCACGAGAATAAAATGGCTAGGTTTCCAGAGCAAGAGGAATCGGCTATTGATCTTTTGAGGGAGTTCGTCAATGAACTGACAGATATTACAGAACCTCCTCAAGAGGACACTATAGTTCCCTTTTTAATAAGGAGAATTGCAGAGATTGATGATCTTTTAACTGGGCAAATCAATGAAATTCTTCATCATCCAGAATTCCAAAAGCTTGAAAGCACCTGGAGAGGGCTGCACTATTTTGTAATGAACACTGAGACCAGCACCAAGCTGAAGATCAGGGTTATGAATGCATCTTTGAAAGATCTCAGAGATGATCTTACAAAAGCCATAGAATTCGATCAGAGTGCTCTGTTTAAGAAAGTTTACGAGGAAGAATACGGAACTTTCGGAGGATATCCATATTCATGTCTGATTGGGGATTTTGCTTTCTCCAATCATCCTCAAGATATAGTGTTTTTAGAACATATGTCTGGTTTGGCAGCAGCAGCTCACACTCCATTTATTGCCGCAGTGAGCCCCGAATTTTTCAATTTAGATTCATTTGAGGCTCTTCCATCCCCAAGGGATCTGGCGAAAATTTTTGAATCTCCAGATTATATCAAATGGAATTCCTTCAGAAATACGGAGGACTCACGATACGTGACTCTTTTGTTACCAAGGATCTTAATGAGACTTCCATACGGACCAAACACTCTTCCTGTTGTTGATTTCAATTTCACAGAGGATGTTGGAGTTGGAGATACAGACAGATTTTGCTGGGGAAATCCGGCATTTGCTCTTGGGCAGAGGGTCACTGATGCCTTTGCGCACTATGGATGGACAGCTGCTATAAGAGGAGTTGAGGGAGGAGGTAAAGTCGAGGGGCTTCCAGCGTATATTTTCAAAACTCTTGATGGAGACAACACTGTGAAATGCCCAACTGAAGTTGCAATAACGGACAGACGCGAAAAAGAACTCAGTGATCTTGGATTTGTCGCCCTTTGTTATAGCAAGGGCTCAGATTTTGCTGTGTTTTTTGGAGCTCAGACTGCTCAAAAACCAAAGACCTACAATCTTGATGACGCAAACGCAAATGCCTCTATATCAGCCAGAATCACATATATTTTGGCAGCTTCAAGATTTGCCCATTATATAAAGGTCCTTATGAGAGACAAAGTTGGAGCATTCTTAACCAAGGAAAACGTTGAGATTTATCTGAACAATTGGCTTGCATCATATATATTGTTGAATGATGATGCTCCAGCTGAAGCCAAGGCAAAATATCCACTGAGAGAAGGAAGAATAGATATTTATGATGAACCTGGAAAACCTGGATCCTATAAATCTGTTATATATCTCAGACCTCATTTCCAAATGGAGGAGTTGACAGCATCCATACGCCTTGTGGCCACTCTTCCTGCAAAAGCTGGGTGACAAAAAATGATCATTAAAGGGATCTTTACAGTTCTCTTGGTGGACGTGATGTCCATGCACCTCTGCGCTGGCAAGATTGTTACAACAGAGGAACATAACAGCCTGATGGATAAATTTCTCAGTTCTGATGAACACAAGGAATCAACAAATATTGCCAAAAAACTTTTGCCAGCTGTTGTTCTTATTCACATTTTCGACGACAACAAAAAAGACGACAAAAAAATATACAATGCTGCAGTAAATGATGGACAAGAAAAGCACTACCACTCTGTTATCAGTGGGACCATTATCCATCCATTGGGGTATGTTGTCACCACATGTGACACCCTTGTCGAGGGAGCAAGAATCATAGTATCCATTAACAGCGAGGACAGGAAAAATGCAGTAAATTCAAATATGATCATAACAAAAGATGATTATGAAGCCAAAATAATCAAAAAAATTCCCAATTTGAACGTAGCTGTGTTGAAAATTGATAAAAAAGACGAGACAGATTTCGCATATGCCAATCTCTCCAACATTGGAACAGCAATGAACAAAAAAAATCTGATGCTTAATAAGTGTTCATTTGCTATTGGAAAGGCCCTTGGAGAAAAATCCTTTTCCGATTCTGAGTATGTAAGCAAAAAAAATAGTTTTCATACGTCTGCCCTTCCAGTTGAAACTATATTTATGGAAAGAATTGATGGGATCTGGTTTGCTATTGCAAGAAATTCTGTAATGACTGCTTGTGTAATTTTGCCAGAAAATGCTGGAGGAGCAATTATAGATAATTCTGGAAGGGTGGTCGGAATCATCGATTATAAATCCAGTAAAAAGCAACTGTTTGCAAAAAATATAATTATCCCGGCAAATGTTGTTAAGAAAGCTCTTGGCCTTGCCTCTGTTCCTGCCATTAATGTTTTAAATAAAAAAGAATTCGGAGCAACATTTAAGGATAACAAGGATAAAAAAGGGGTATATGTTGATACAGTTCAAAAGGATTCCTTGGCAGATCAATCTGGAATTTTTCAGGGAGACACTATAATGAAACTCAATGAAGAATCCGTTGATGATTCCAAATCCTTAAAAAATATGTTGGATAGAGCCTCAGGAGATGGAACCACAATTCTCACCATTCTCAGAAACAAGAAAATAATAGAAATAGAAATAATGGGATGGTAGAGAAAAGTATTTTTTACACTTGAACAGATCACGACTATGTAGAAGTTCTAGCTGCAAAACCTCATCTTCTATAAACCATGCCAGAAGTAGCGTTAGCGAACAGAGTGAGCAAGCGTACACTCCTATATATATGCCTTCTCTCCCCCTACTGTATTTTCTTTTTTGAAACAGCAGCAGAGATTCCAGATTACTGGAGTGTATGTCAAGGTAGAGAACAGAGTTCTTATGTAACCTTTGTCCTTCTGATAATTTGTGCGTCGTTCCGGTGCTCGAATCCTCATGTACTATCTGTACACTCTGGTTCTGTGCTCCGTATACTCCTTCAAATTCTCCAGAAGTACTTGGTTCCATTAAGAACTCCTGCGAAGCGGACCTTGACCAAGATAGCGAAGCAATTGGTACAATGGAGTTCCTCCAAAAAGGAAGAGTACTGAAGAAACACAAAACTCTGTAGATAGACTCTTACATTTAGTTGTCAATTGCTTCGTGTTTGTTGATTGACTGTTGTAACCCAGATTTTCTACAATAGTTTTATGGGATCCCCTGGAGCATAGGTGTTTTATTGTTTAAAGGTTGTCTATTATGGGCCGCTTTCTGGTTAATTGCTTTTGGTTCTCATGTAGAGTCGAAAATTTTAAATTTGGAAAAGTTGATTTCCTCTATTGAGAAGGAGTTTGGAATTCCGAGTGGGTTGCTGAGAGCTATAGCTCAAGTAGAATCAGGTCTTAAGCCATACGCAGTTAATGTTAGCAAGAAGTCTCATTATTTTAATGATAAAAACAAAGCAGAGAAGTTCATACTTGCTCGTTTGGGGGAAGGGCACACAAACATAAGTGTTGGATGTCTACAAATTT
Source organism: Holosporales bacterium (assembly GCA_031275915.1). Classification (GTDB taxonomy): domain Bacteria; phylum Pseudomonadota; class Alphaproteobacteria; order RUG11792; family RUG11792; genus JAISOC01. The sequence continues at coordinate 4,309 of JAISOC010000093.1, forward strand.
TATTTACAGCTCATAAAAAAAGATTTAATCATTCAGTTGAAAAAATGTTGGATCCAGAAAAAAATGTCAGATATGCAGCTGGATTACTAAAAAAATTGCACGACAAGTATGGATCTTGGGGAACGGCAGTTCAAAAGTATCACTCAAATTCGTCTAAAAAATCAATGGCATACTATAACAAAGTAATCACAAAACTAGGGCGTACCATATAAATTGTTCAGTTCTCGCATGTCGTTTGGAAAATCTGAACGGAACGATAATTGTTCTTCGGTAATAGGATGGATAAATTCCAAGTAATAAGAATGCAAAGCAGAACGTTTGAAGTTTTTTACAATACTTGGATATACATTTTCAATTTTTGATTTTCCATATATTGGGTCTCCAACTATGGGACAACCTATATGTTTCATGTGAACACGTATTTGATGTGTTCGACCAGTCAATAATTCACATTCTACAAGTGAGATTGGCTTGTTGCTAGTTATATATGTTACCCTCAGTGTTTTGCATAATGTTATTGCTTTTTTCCCTCCAAATTCACTCACTGTGTATTTTTGTCTGTTTCTGCTATCTCTTTGAATGAATGTCTCTATCTTACAATCACGCTGATTCATAGCTCCAATAGTGAAACATTTGTATTTTTTAATAATTCTTTTTCCCTTTTTTCTTGCCAAGTTGGAAGCCAAAATTCTGTGTACCTCATTTGATTTGGCAATTATCATAAGGCCGCTGGTATCTTTGTCCAGCCTGTGAACTATTCCAGGTCTATCGATTTCTCCAATATTTGATAATGTGTTTTTATAATGCCAAAGCAAAGCATTCACCAATGTACCAGAATAATTTCCTGGGGCCGGGTGACACACCATCCCAGCCTCTTTATTCAATACAACCAAATGCTCATCCTCATACACCACATCCAAAGGAATATTTTCAGCTGTTTGTGATATATCTGACTTGTTATCAATATTATCCGATTGAATTTTCACAACTCCAGCGGATTGAATCTTTTTTGATCCATCAGTTATTGTTTTGCCGGATATTGATACTTTGCCATTTTTCAACAGTTTCTGTAATTGGCTTCTGGACAGATTTCCGTGAGAATTTTTTGCAATAACAATATCCAGTCTCTGGCCCTTATCTTCCTCTGTGATTTTTACTTCTCTCATTAATCTAAATACAAAAGAGAGATAGCTTATTTTAGAAGCTGAACTTATGGAAGAGCAAGTTGTTTAAAATTCAAATCAATGTTTTTTCCCCACACTGACACTATAGCTGTTGCAATAAAAATGCTGGGGACAAGTGGGATTGTTTTTCGTCTTAAGATTAGTGAGGTTATTATTCCAAAAACTCCACAGAGAGCTATGAACAATGGCCAAGTGTTATCATCAACAAGAAAAGTGCTTCCAAACACGATGGCATAATCTGCCTTTCCGAAAACTTT
>JAISOC010000105.1 GCA_031275915.1 Holosporales bacterium
CCCAGATCGTTGCATGGCTCAAATAGGTCGTTTTAAGCGCCTCTTAATTTTATTATTTAAATAGTATTGTTGTATAATGCTGAACACATTACTTATAGTCCAATATACAACAACTCCAACTGGAAAACTTGAGCATATATAAGTGAAAATAACTGGAAGAGCATACATCATATTTTCCTGAATTTTAGCTTCCTGCGTCTTTGGAACTCCAGAATTTGAGCCCTTGGCTGATGACAACTTTTGCTGAAGAAACATACTGAGCCCCATTATTAAAGGCCACACTCCTATTTGTAAAAATTTTGGAGGAATCCAATCAATAACTCCAAACAAATTGAACAAATAACATTGATCTGGAGCAGATAAATCACGTATCCACCCAAACAAAGGAGCGTGTCTCATTTCTATGCTGATGAAGAACACTTTATACAAACAGAAAAATATAGGAGCCTGCAACAACATGGGAAAACATCCAGATAAAGGAGATATTTGTTCCTTCTTATACAAAACCACAAGTTCTTGATTCATCCTCTGTTTATCGTGTGCATACGCCTTTTGAAGTGCTGCTATTTTAGGCTGTACTTCCCTCATTTTCGCAGCTGAACGTAAAGATTTCCCCATAAGAGGATATGTAATAATTTTAAACATTAAAGTAATTAGCAATATTACTACCCCCATGTTATTGAAAATTCGAGCCATTATATCGAGAAGGTGTAAAAGAGGTTTTGTTAGCATAAAAAACCAACCAAAATCTATTGCCATATCAAATTTATCTAAATCCAAATTTTGGGAATATTTTTGTAAGATGCTTACATCTTTCGGTCCGACAAATACGGAATATTGCAAATTTGTGCTTTCTTTTGGTTTGATGGTTATTTTGTTTTCCTTTGCTAATGAGCACTTGTAAACATTTTCTCCAATTTTTGAATAACTTATATTTGTGTTTTTATCAATCCCTATGTGAGAAATCAGCCAATATATATCCGTATACCCAAACCATTTACTATTTCCCACTGAAACATTATGTTCAACGTCCGAATATTTCACCTCACTGATTTTGTCTTCCACAGCGTTTATTCCAACAAATCCTTCATGAACCACTGCATAATTATTAATTGCTGGTTCTCTTCGAATAATATCCGCAGAATTTGAAACGGATATGTCTTTTTCCGAAGTATTCACCAATTTATCTGATATTTTGATCATATATCCATCATCAAGAGTGATATTTCTCTCAACTACTAATCCTGTTGGAGTTTGCGCTTTTAAATTTACCACTTGATGTATTTCGTTGGTGCTATCTGGTATTTTTTCCCACATTATGTCTGCATTTACATGCCCCTCATAAGAAATTGAATAAAAAAATTCGTTTTTCGTACCTTTAGGAGACAACAGATCAACGTTAGCGCTGCTAGACTCCGTAGTTTGCTTATAATCTTTTAAAATAACACTATCGATCACGCTTCCACACAAATCTATAGAGCTCTTTAATTTGGAATTTTCTATGTATATTCTTGAAGTTTTTTTTAGGGATTCTTCTGAAGATGTATATTCTTTGCTCTCTGATTTCGGTTCAACATTTTCTTTCGTTATAGGAGAATCATTATGTTTTTTTTCAAAAAAATAGTTGTACCCCACCATAAAGATTAAAAAAAGAAAAATGGCTATAAACAAATTTTTATTACTGTTTTGATCATCATTTTCAAATGACATAATTCGTGTGTATTTTAAGAACAAAATCTCGAGTTGCATTGTAGCATATAAATATCATAAGAGGTAGAATCTGCGGCACACCTTGCCCATGTTTGATTAAAGCAAAGTAAGATAAGGTGTGCGCGTAATACAATGTGTATGGCGACCTAAGTATTAACAATTTGCTTAATTTCTTTAAAAGTTATCTCTGTCTGTGTGCCACTGATGTTTGTAGTCCACTTGTTACCACTAACGTTATTCATCTCGGCGGCACAAAGCCATAAAGTTATGTTTCCTGGAACAGTAGTATCTCCAAACGCACTACTTCCCAATAAAGTTACTGGTATTCCGATGATTAACGTTGTAAGAGCAGGACAATCATATAGAAACATATCTCCAGTTGAAAGTGTCTTTTCTGATGGATTTAGACCTGTTCCAATGGATATTGTTGTAAGAGAAGAACAATTATATAATAGATACTTGGAGCCAATTGTTAACTTAGGTAGGGATACTTCTTCTAAAGAAGAACAGCCCTCTAGCAAGCCATAACCGCCATTTTCAATAGCTTCCAACAAAGGTAAAAACACTACTGCAAGAGCAGGACAGTAAGCCAATAAACCTTCTCCTGCACTTACCAACTTTTTAAAAGATGCTTCTACTAGAGAAGGACAACTTTTCCCACTACTAAGTAACGCATAATCTCCAACACTTACTAAAGAGTCTAACTTAAGAGTATGTAAATTACTGTAAGCAGCAGTACCAATATCTCTTATATTTGCTAATAAATCTTTCCATATAGGAGGATCATATGTATCATAATCTCTATCATAAGTACCAGGAGTTAGAGAGAACTCATCTATTGTAAGACTTGTTAGATGTGCCCAATTAG
>JAISOC010000078.1 GCA_031275915.1 Holosporales bacterium
CTCCAAGCATCCACTGCCGAGTATAATAAACTCTGTATGAGCTATTTTCCTGGAGAGACGAAAAACTTACATGGTATACTTGACAGTATGATGAACATCTGGTGGGCATTCTATGAGCGTTAACAAGATTTTGTACTGTTTTGTTTTTCTGACTCTTTCAGTTCAATCTACTGCAGGGACTGTTGTTCAAAATTCTAAGTCACTAACTGACAACAATGTTAGCACCTCCAGTCTATCTCTTGATGACATCAATAAGGAGCTGGAGCAGATAGGTGATATTGGATCTGATCTTGCCTCTACCCTTCGTAAATACAGAAATGACATGCAATCATCACTTTCGAAGATCACTGAAGAGACCAATAAGGGAGAGGGCAGTGATCAAAACAAAATAGATCAACTTACGAAAGAATACGAAGAAGCCAAACAAAAGGCTGAAAAAATAATTGAAACCATAAGAAAAAGAAAGGCTGAACGTCCTTTGCCTACAGATCTTCCTCCTCGCACCAATATAGAGAGCGTGGGGTATGGAACAAATTGTCCTATTCATAAGAAGAAAAGAAATGTGGCAAGTACAGAAGAGAATTTAGAAGATAATCAATCGGAATCATAGATAGTCGTGCTCTTAGATATTTTATATTTATTAATAGTTCTTGGTTTGTTGACTACATCAGCCTTTTTTGCTGCCTGTGAGACTGCTATTACTGCATTTTCCAAACCAAGGATAAACAGGCTTGCAAAAGAGGGAGACAAACAAGCAGAAATTATATGCAAATTACAAGATGAGATAGAGCTTGTTATAAGCACTATTCTTACTTGTAATACAATTACCAATTCATTGGCAGTTTCCTTTGCAACTGCTATGTGTATAGAGATATTTGGACAAACAGCGATTATATATTGGTCAATTATTATGAGTGTCTTTATTGTGCTTTTCGCAGAGGTTTTGCCCAAAATGTTTACAATCACAAATCCAGAGAAAATATTATTACCATCTGCAAAAATTATAAGATTTATATTTATCACTCTTAAGCCAATCAACAATATTATAGGAGCTATAGCTAAGTGGTTTATTTCTGTATTCTCCAAAACCAGCACCATTGGAGATGAGTATGCCTCCTCCATAGAAGAATTGAAAGGGGCGATTGATATGCATAAGGGAGGAGATATCAATGGTATAGCGCAGGAGAAAGCTATGTTGAGTAGCATTCTTGATTTGGGAAGAGTTCAAGTTAGTAAAATTATGGTTCATAGAAAAAATGTAACTATGATATGTCTTGATGATGCTATGAGCTCCATAATTGAGCAAGTTATGCTATGCCCATTCACAAGAATTCCTCTGTGGAAAGGAGATAGAGATAACATAGTCGGTGTATTATATGTCAAACCTCTGTTAAAGGCTTTAAGTGATAATAGAAATTTAGAAGAACTGGACATATTATCCATAGCCATCAAACCATGGTTTATTCCAGAAAGTACGGATCTTTTATATCAATTGCAAGAATTCAGGAAGAAAAAGGAACATTTTGCCCTTGTTGTTGATGAATACGGATGCTTTATGGGGATAGTAACTCTCGAAGATATTTTAGAGGAAATTGTCGGAGAAATATCTGATGAACACGATGCAGCTCCAGCAAATGGAATAAGAAAACAGGAGGACGGATCATACATAGTCGACGGAGCAATCAGTATAAGAGATTTCAACAGAGAAATTGGAACAACTTTTCCTGGAGAAATTGCCACTACAATAGCTGGACTAGTGATCAATTCAATTGGCATTATCCCTGACACAGAACAAGTATTTCTCCTGTTTGGATACAGATTTGAAATTTTAAAGCGGCGCAGAAACCAAGTTACTCTCTTAAAAATAGCAAAATTGGAGGAGGAATAGTAACTCCAAGTTTCGGATTTGAGCAGAAAGCTTCTCCTATATGAAATTAAGTTATCCAGCTTGATAATGTGTTGCAACACGGAAAATAAATTGGAACTGACAATTAAATGTACAGTATGTGTATAGAAAGAAAGAGAAGGTAGGAGTGCACGCTTGCTCACTTTCGTTCGTTAGCGTTGCTTCTGACAGCGTTTATAGAAGGTAAGGTTTTGCAACTAGAACTTTTACATCTGGTTATCAACCCCTAAGTTCATACCTTTGGACTTTACTTTGTTTTTGATGTAACATCACTGTGTATAGTCCTGATGATTTCAAATAATAATGCCAGAAAACGATAAAATAAAAAGTTTTCAGATACCGGTTTTGGCATTAAGGGATGTTGTTGTTTTTCCGCACATGGGGTTGCCTCTTTTCATAGGTAGGCAAAAGTCTATAGCTGCTGTAGATTATGCCTTTTCTCAAAACAAACCACTATTTCTCGTGGCGCAAAAAGATTCCACAAAAGATGATATATCTGTAAATGAAGTTTATACATTTGGAACTGTTTGTCATGTATCGCAAATTGTTAAATTATCTGATGGTACTATAAAGATTCTTGTAGAAGGAAAAGTCAGAGGACGTACTAGAAAAGTATTTGAAAAAAACGGAATGTTTATGGCATCTGTACAAATGATTGAGAATGAAGAGGATACAAATACTAAGAATGCCGAGGCTCTAAGACTGGCTGTTCTGTCTCTTTTGGAACAATTCATAAATACCAGCAAAAAGATGCCAGATGAGGTGTATGATCTGCTGTCTCTTATAGAGTCTCCCTCAAAACTAGCAGATAATATGGCTTCATATTTGCCAATAAAAGTTAGTGAAAAACAAAAGATTCTTGAAATAACATCAACAGAAAAACGCTTGAAAAGACTGATGCTTTTATTGGGGAATCAGAACGAACTTATACAGGTTGAGAAACGGATCAAAAGCAGAGTAAAAAAACAGGTTGAAAAAAATCAGAAGGAATACTACCTAAATGAACAGCTGAAGGCCATACATATTGAACTTGGAGATACAGATGAGCCCATCAATGAAATAAAAGAGCTCGAGAAAAAAATACATGCAGCCCATATGTCAAAGGAAGCTACTGATAAAGCCTTACGAGAACTCAAAAAGCTCAAAAGTATGCCCAGTTTATCTCAAGAAAGCAGTGTTATTAAAAATTATATAGATTGGTTAATAACAATTCCTTGGACAACAAAAAATAACAAAGTTTCATTAAAAAAAGCTGAAAAATCTTTGGATAAAAGTCATTACGGTCTGGAAAAAGTCAAAGAAAGGGTTATGGAATATTTAGCTGTAAGACAGAGAGTAAAAAAGATGAAGGCCCAGATAATGTGTTTTGTTGGGCCTCCAGGAGTGGGCAAAACTTCTCTTGGTAAAGCAATAGCAACTGCTGTTGATAAAGATTTTGTGAGAATTGCCCTTGGAGGAGTTAATGATGAAGCAGAAATAAGGGGACACAGAAGGACATATATAGGAGCTATGCCTGGTAAGATCATACAAGCAATGAAGAAGGCAGGATCCAGCAATCCTGTAATTATGTTGGACGAAGTTGATAAATTAGGAGCAGACTGGAGAGGAGATCCTGCTTCCGCTTTGCTGGAAGTTCTTGATCCTGAGCAAAACAATTCCTTTTCTGATCATTATCTCGAAATACCATACGATCTCTCAGATGTCATGTTTATAATAACTGCAAATTCAACTGATATTCCAAATGCTTTGCTAGATAGAATGGAGGTAATATATCTCTCAGGATATACAGAGGAAGAAAAACTCAATATTGCTAAAACTCATCTGATATCAAAACAAATGAAAGAAAACGGATTGGCTGATGAGGAACTTGAAATAACTGATGATGCTATCTATTGCATTATTAGAAATTATACAAGAGAGTCTGGAGTCAGAAACTTAGAACGTTGCATAGCAAAAATAGCAAGAAAATTGGTTAAGATGATAATAATTAATAAAGATATTAAGAGTATGAAAATAGCCCCGAAAAATCTTAAGAATTTTCTCGGAGTACAGAAATATTCCATTCAAAATGCAGAAGAGGAAGACAGAGTTGGAGTTGTTACAGGACTAGCCTGGACAGAAATGGGAGGAGACCTTCTGTCCATAGAGTCTCTCCTTCTTCCTGGGACTGGCAACATAATATCAACTGGTCAACTTGGAGACGTTATGCAAGAATCAGTGAAAGCTGCGTATAGCTATGTGAAATCAAAATCAGATGTTTTGAATTTGGACCAGGAAATATTCTCCAAAAGCGATGTTCATGTGCACGTTCCAGAGGGAGCAGTTCCAAAGGACGGTCCATCAGCAGGAGTTACAATATGTACAGCGATAGTATCTGCCCTCACAAAGAAAAGAGTGAAACGTGATATAGCCATGACCGGAGAAATAACTCTAAGAGGGAAAATATTGGCTATTGGAGGATTAAAGGAAAAATTACTTGCAGCTAGCAGGGGTTCTATAAAAACAGTGTACATCCCCAAGGAAAACGAAAAGGATTTGGAGGAGTTACCCAAATATCTTCTTTCTCATATAGAAATAAAATGTGTTAGCAATATAGATGAAATTTTAAAATCATCATTTGTGAATTAGCTGTATTGTCCAGAAGTATGATAATAGAAGATCTACTGTACTATACTCCCAAGAAGGAGGCCATCTGTGTAGCCTTTCATGAATCAACTCTCTTGTCACTTGATGAAAAGAACCAGAGAGGTTTATTAAAGAACCACATCACTTCATGCGAGGACGGTACA
>JAISOC010000088.1 GCA_031275915.1 Holosporales bacterium
AATTTGGTTGGAAGTTGCATATTTCTGCCAGATCTGAAAATGCTGCATTGATAGCAGAAATTGTGATTCCCATTCTGGAAAAATTCAAAGCGCATTACAAAATAGTTTGCTCTCCATCAATATTGAGGTGGTTTTATAATAAACATAGATACCAAAAGGGCTCACAATTCAGTCAAATGGGAAAGTTTATCACTGTTTACTCGGATAGTGATAAACAGGCCAATGAAATAGCAACTGAAATTGACGAGGCTTTCAAAAAAGCCAGTTTAACTCCAGAAGATTTTGTGCCGGTTCTTGGAGATTTTCAAGTTGGAACAACTGGAGGGGTTTCCACTAGACCTTGTCATTACAAAGATTTTTTTGGTGATCCGAGAACAATTCCTTATATTATGATTGAAACTATTATCGTGTCGGCAAAAGCAAATGAAAAGTCTTATGATGATTATGAACATCCATTCAAAGTTTTGGGTTTGTATTATGACGATGAATTATTACCAAAAAAAGTCATTGAATTGCGTGAAAAAATAAGGCGAGATTTATATGCTCCTGAACTGACAAATGAAGGATACGGGAAGAATGAATACATTAAAGATGTGACAGCTCCAGCTCCTGAGTCAAAAAATGCAAATGCAGATCAGGCACAACAAAATTTGAATGTACTCCGGAGAATACCTTTAGGTGCATCTTATGATTTTTAAATCAACAAAACTGGACTATTTTAATCACTTCGCTGTATTATCGAACTTATGAGATTTGATACAAGCAACTTGGATATGGATAAAAAATCTCTGATATATAAAATTGGAGCTTTCGCGGTTGCTCTGTTTATTTTTTGCTCTATGGGAGAACTACTTGTTCCTTTTGTTCTTGGCTTGATTTTGGCGTATGCCTTTCATGTTCCGTCTCAAAAAATTTCCGCCTACTTGAAGGTATCTTCGACAGTTTCTGCCATGCTCATTGTGCTATTGGTAGTTTCCATATTTGTATTTTCTGCCATTTGCCTTACTCCATTCATTAAGAATAGTGCAGTAACTCTTCTTGATAAACTTCCGATATTAGTGGAGAAACTCCTGGAATTGTTGAGTACTTCGACATCTAGAATAGGAGAAATTTTTGGCGTACGGACAGCAGATGTAAATTTATTTGAGGCTACTAAAACCTATTTAAATCACTTCGCAGTGACCCTACCTGGGCACATCGTTGGTTTTGTGAATACTGGAGTAACCTTAATGTATGTTGTAATGTTCATCTTTATGACCCCTATCATAACTTTTTACATTCTTAAAGATTGGGATAAAGTGGAACATTATTTTATTTCTATAACTCATAGATTTTTTTCTAAATCTGTAAACACGGTTATTCAAGATATTAATGGGATTCTTGGACAGTATATTATAGGGCAACTATTAGTATGCTCAATTTTAGCTTTTGTATATTCAGTAGTGCTTTGGGCCATAGGAATAGATCAATATATTGTTTGTGGAGCGTTTTCAGGATTTATGTCTTTTGTTCCATTTTTGGGACCTCTCACAGCATTTGTAATAACGTCCGCAGTTGCTGCAGAAAGTTATTCGACTCTCTTACAATACATACTAACTGGAGTGCTATACATACTTATTCCTTTTATAGACTCAAATTTTTTAACTCCAAGATTTATAGGAAAAAGAGTTGGCATTCAACCATTTTGGATTTTGTTCTCAATATGTGCAACCGTTTCTATTTTTGGATTTGTTGGAATGTTTGTTTCAGTTCCACTTGCGATTGTACTCTCAACTATCTGTAAAAATATCGTACACAAACTGTGAAGATAGCAAATTTATAAAAATGGTGCCCAGAAGAAGACTCGAACTTCCAAGGATGTTACTCCGCTCGCACCTGAAGCGAGTGCGTCTACCAGTTCCGCCATCTGGGCAAGGAACAGCATTGATTATAACCCAATGATCAATAAAAGCGCCACTTCTCAGTTACAAGCTCTATTGCATTTTTTGTAATATCGTTTGCTTTGGTCAATGGTTTTCTAAGTTCATTATCTATAAATCCTTTAACGTACAAAGCGTATTTTACCGGAATTGGATTGGATTCAATGAAGAGGGCCTCGCTTAAACTGATTAGTCGATAATTCAAATCATTAACTCCTTTTGTATTTCCGGCTCTCCAGAATCTTATCATTTCTGCCACTTGTTGAGGAGCTACGTTTGCTGTTACTGAAATTGCACCATCCCCTCCATTAGATAAATATCCAACAAGTGATACATCGTCTCCCGATAACAGATTAAAATTTTGCACTTGTGATTTAATTTTTATAACTCTCGCCAAATTTGTATCAGAATCCTTCAAGGCAATTATTCTTGTTTGAGCAGCGAGGGTAATGATGGTTTCAACAGAGGCATTAACTGAACACCGTCCTGGATTGTTATACAATATAATTGGCAATTTCGAGTTGTTGTGTATATCTGCGAAGTGTTGAATTATTCCAGCCTGAGTTGGTTTTACATAAAAAGGTACGATAGACAAAATCGCATCAGCTCCTGCTTTTTCAGCTTGCTCAGCAAGGGCTATTGATTCAAATGTTGAAGATGAACTACATCCGGCTATTAAAGGTATTCTTTTTGCAATAATCTCATTGGCTGTTTTTATTATTTCTTCTCTCTCTGATTGAGTAAGCAAAAGCCCTTCCCCGGTTGATCCAGTGACAAGTATTCCATCGGTTCCACTTTCTATATGCCACTTAATAAGTTTCTCAAGGGACATAAAATCAACCGCTCCATCACGAAAAGGAGTCACTAAAGCGACGATAGACCCTGAGAACATGGCAAAACCCCAATAAGATGAACCATCCTATTTATACTTTTTAAAGTCGGATTCTACAAGTTCTTTCATATTATTCTGCCTACTTTTAAATCATGTCTCACACATTTCACTTCACATCATCATGAACACTGTTTCAACGTAAGAAAAACGAAAATTTACCTCGTTTTTCAATTAACTAAAAAATCTTTCCATGTAGCATTAATTTTTTTTATAACAACTACACATTTTTCGAGAATATCTTTGGAGTCACCATTTTTGGAAAAGACTGTGTAATATTTTTCCAGATTATTTGTGAGTTTCTCAAGCAGGGATACTCCTTTAGCAGAAAGCTTTATATAGCACGATCTTTTGTCATGTTCCGCAGGTTTTTGAATGATATATCCGTTTGTTATCATCTTTTTTATATTATATGAAGCATTGGATCCTGTGTAATAGCACTTTGTGGTGAGTTCTCCGACGGTTATTGTGTTGTTTCCAATGTTAATCAAAGTAAGAGCTTGTACTCCATTTATATCTGCAACAGATAATGCATCCAGCTCCAGCTTAATTATGTCCAAGAACAATCTATATAATTTCTCCGCAAAAATTGAAACTTCTATGCATGTATTTTTCATAATTTTCACATATAAACTTAACTGTTGTTATATACATTCTAAGAAAAAACAGTTAAAAAATACTTAATATTTATCGTTAAAATCAAAATTATTGTTCTTATAAGACAGACAGCAATGTTCGTAATACGCATATAACTGTGGTTAAGTAATAAGTTTTTGTTGGCAGACAATGAAAAATCAACTATCATGCGAATAATTAAAAATTTTTCAACTATTCATTGTGTTCTTAATGAGAGTAATATCACTCGCGAACTGTTTTAATGGTTTTAAGGCCAAAATAGGTAATTTTATGGACAAAAATGAGAGCGTTTATTGTGAATATTACAGCGAAAGCTTGGATTTTACGGTATTTGTGTGCTCAAGATTGTTGTGTGATTGTTCCCACATGGCCACTGTTATAAAAGATGAAAACGCTTTCAGTATTTATGAATCAAAGTCTTATACATATTTAACTAAACATTTTCCAGCTTTGGAGGAAGTTATAAATGAAATAGTTGAAAAACGATCTCCAGGGTATCGCAGAATTGAAAGCCTCAATGTGTATTCGTGTTCTATTACTGATTCCAAACAGACTGCCAAAGCTTTTTGCTTTGTTATAAGCCAACCTGATTTTTTGTTAAAGCGTTGGCACGATATGCAAGAGCCTCTCAGAAGTGTTTTCAATTTTCTGCAATTATTAGGACGGCAAGATAGTGTTAAATCTGATAAAGAAGCTTTTCAGTATGTTACATATGCAATGGAAAATATTAAAAAACTTAAAAATTGGATATCTGATTTTTTATCCATTTCCAAGTTACAACGCATTGATAGTGACTCGAAGACCAGATTAAAAGATGTTATCCACGAAATTCAATTGCTGTTGCGTTACCAAATAGATAACAGGGATTGCATTATAAATGTTGATGATACTATCCCGCCAATATTATGTACTAAACCAGAATTACTGAGTGTTTTTAAGAATTTGATAGAAAATTCGTTGAAACACGCAATTGTCGAAGGCAGTTTGGTTATCAATATTTATAAAGCTGAGACTAAAACTGATGATCGATTTGTTACCCTGATTTTTGAAGATAATGGAGCTTCCGTGTCTTCCTCTAATGATGGACTTGGAATTTCCATAAGTATGGAGATTGTTCGCTCACACAATGGACTCATTAAAAACATCAGTGATGGCGAAGGATACTATAGATATGAAATAAAATTACCTATATGAGGAGATTTGAAACATGGCCAGAAGTAAAGACTCAAAAAACATTGATGAGATTATAGAAAAAAGTATTGGTAAACAGTTATTGGATAAAAGAAGAAGAAGAGGACTAACTCTAGCATCCATAGCCTCAAAAGTTGGAGTATCTCATCAACAAGTTCAGAAATACGAGCAAGCAAAAAGTGCAATATCTGCAGCCATGTTATATAAATTTGCTGTTGCCTATGGAATTGGAGTAGATCAATTCTTTGAGGACGTTAGAAAATCTCTTGAAAAAAAGTCATGTGCTCAAGACAATGTTATAGATGTAAATAACGTAAGAACACGTATAAATGTGTTAATGGTTGAAGATAATCCTGGGGATGAGGCAATAGTAAGAAAAGCCATAGCACATCTTTCAAAAATAAACCTGTTGTGTGTTCACGATGGGTTACAAGCTATACAGGTTCTGAGATATAAAACTCTTTCACCAGAATTTCCCAAACCAGATTTGATATTGCTGGATATATCAATTCCAAAAAGGAATGGCCTATCTGTTTTGAAAGATATAAAGAGAGATAGAGAACTACAGGAAGTGCCGGTTGTTATACTTACAAATAATTTGCACTCTGAAACAATGTTGGAGGCCTACAGAAATGGAGCATCTGGATATATTTGCAAATCGTTTAATTATGATGAATTCAGAGATAATTTAACAAGTTGCTTTCACTATTGGGCTAAATCAGTGATACTGCCAACAACATAGGATGATTATACCTATAGCTCAATGGCACATGATATACGGGAATTGGCAACTAAATATACAGTATATGTATAGGAAGAAAAAGAAAGTAGGAGTGTACGCTTGCTCACTATCGTTCGCTAACGCTACTTCTAACAGTGTTTATAGAAGATAAGATTACATTTAGTTATCAATCCCATAACATACTTTTTACCTCATCCAGTTTGAGACTAGCTCCGCCGACAAGTACGCCATTTACGTTCTCTATGCCAAGAAAATCAGATATATTGCTGCTATTTACACTTCCTCCATACAAAATTTTTGTGTCCCATAAATTTTTAATACGAGTTGTAACTGCGAATACATCATCAGTGGATGGGGTAATGCCTGTTCCTATAGCTGATATTGGTTCGTATGCCATAATTATATTTGTGTCTACTCCTTCTAGATCGTTTTTTATTTGATTTTCGAAATTTTCGCTAACGCAATATATTATTTTTAATTCTGCAAGCAGAGCATTTTTCACTTTTTTATTTATAATACTGCCTGATTCATTAAAGAACTCGCGACGTTCACTGTGCCCAACAATGACGTACTCTGCCCCAAATTCTTTTAACATATCTGCAGAAATTTCCCCTGTATATGCTCCCTTTCCTCTGAAAATAGAGCAATCTTGAGCAGCTATTTTAACATTTGGATTTATAGATTTTGCGAAAGGAATTAAAGGATAAGGGAGAGCTATTATGAAATTTTCTTTATCCAAAATTTCTGAGAAATCATGAAGCAATGAGATACTTCCGTTCATCTTCCAGTTACCTATTATTAATTTTTTAGACATACTATACCCTTTTAAAATGACCATATCTTTCAGATATACTGCGAGTGTTTACAACACAATCTGATAGTGTTTCTTTCAATTTTTTTTCAAAAAAATCGAGGATTTCATCTCCAATCTCAATATGAGTAATATCAATTGGTTCTTCTCCAAGACCATGCATGTCCCAAATTTGAAGTTCGTTTATGTTAATACAAGCAGACTTTTTTGCTATCAGGCATGAAATCATTGGAGCGCAACTTTTCCCGTTTACAATATCGTTTGCTCTAATTTTCGTTTGAAATATCCTGAAAAACAACATTTTAGAACCCATTATCAGATCTATCTCAGAATACAATTTAGTTCCTTGAAATTCGTATTCATAAACCATGCCCTTGAGATGTTGTTGTTCTTGTAAAAAAGAACAATTTTTTTGTAACCATGAATAGATGTTTTTACAGTGATGATACTTATAAAAATCAATATTGGATATATCAATTAGGGCAGTTTCAGAAATATTTTGTTCGTTGCTTAAGAACCCATGTAGAAGTATTTTGTATAAACCTCGTAGTGCACGCGATTCTTCGTTATATGCAACAGGGTGCAAATTAAGACATTTTGATATGTAAAAATCACACGGATCGTTCATCAACAATTCCACGTCTTTTGTTGAAATTTTGTGAGGGACTTGAAATTGAATTTCTTTAAAATCACGAAGCGACTTGTTAAGGGGTGTTCTAGAAGTCCACTGAATAGGATCGCATTTGTGAGTTATCATATATTCATGTAAAATTTTACTGCTTTGTGCATTTGCTCCACCTATCTTTGATGGAAATGTGATGAATGTTTCTTTCTTATATATCGAGTATTGAAAAACGCATCTTGCAAATTCTTGTTCATCTCTGCTGGTTCTGAGGCCAAGGCTCTTTCTTATGGAGTCATGTAACCAGTAGGACCCTTGGCAGCCATAGTTCCAAATTGATTCGATCATATTGGACAAAATAACCACATCTGTATTAGATTCTCGGAAATTTCTCGGATGAACAACTAAAATTGTGTTTCCAAATCTTGCTTTCAAAAGCGTAGGAAAAACTTTATCGGGAGTTACTACGCATATTGTTTTTTTTCGATTTTTTTCTTTTATATCGGCAATACAATCGATTTCCTCAAAAAAATCATTTGTTTGAAAAATAGTTGGATTGCTGGGAGAAATTCTCAAAGTTTCCTCGAAGTTAGCATTTATATCCTCGAAAAGATTACAATCAAGTAATTTCATCCCAAGGAGAATATTCTTCCAGTTTGAATATAGTATCTTTAAAAATTCTGCTCTTTTTTCCCAGTGAACTGCCAGGTAATTGGCTTTGTCTATTGCATCACTTAACTGGCCAACAGAAATGTTGTGTAGCTGTAATTCATCTATAGCTATAGCCAGGTCTGTTGCTTTTTCTTCTAATTTTCTGCTATTTGGAATCAATTCAGCTTTCTTAATAAAATCAGCCAATAGAGAGATCTTCTGATTTTTGGATATCTCAATCACTTTAAGGTAAACCAATTTATGCGACCATATTTTCGTTAATTTCTCAACATTTGATATTGAAATGCAAGAAATAAACTTGCAAAATTTGCACCTGTGGCAATATTTCTACACGCATTTACAATGCGTAACTCGTTGTAGATAAAATTTTATACGAATTTTCTGTATTCTATGATAATAATGTTGCACAATCTGGGGGAGCGGGGTTTATGGGAGAAATTCACTAAACCAGAAAACATAGCAAATCTACCAAATGATTTAATCAGAAGTAGCTAATGTGTTATACAATATGTGACTTTAGATTTATTAAATATTAAGTATGCAAAAGTCGCGGAAGGTGCCATTTAGAATTCTGACGATC
>JAISOC010000095.1 GCA_031275915.1 Holosporales bacterium
AATAATGGTAGGCTGGGGCGTTACCTCCTTCTTTTTTCTATTCTTTAAGTATGGTAAAACCGGGATTGAGTAGAGCGTGGGTAGTTTGGGGAGTTGCTGCTCTCTTCTATCTGTATGAAATGGTTTTGAGGGTTTCTCCAAGTGTTATGACCAATGAGCTCATGGTGTCTTTCAATGCAACCTCCACCATGCTGGGAGTGATAGTCTCTTTTTACTATTACTCATACACGCTACTACAAGTTCCTTGTGGATTGATATTAGATAAATTAGGCCCCCGAAATTTAATTGGATTATCTGCTATTTTGTGTGTTGTTGGATCTGCTTTGTTTGCAATAGCTCAACATGTTTTTATAGCAGCGATAGGTAGATTTTTAATTGGAGCAGGCTCGGCTTGTGCCTTCATAAGTTGTCTGCAAATAGTTTCACAAATGTTCCCCATAAATTATTTCCCTATTCTTGCAGGGATAACTAATATGATGGGAACGCTAGGGAGTCTTTTCGGAGGAGTCCCTGTGGCAAAAGCTGTGACCAGCATAGGATGGCAAGAAACAATTTACTGTCTGTTGGCAATTGGAGTACTGATAGTTGCCCTTATTTTCATATCAATTCCCAAAAACATTTACACAAAGGCAGTGAAGAATATACCAATTACAACTGCAATCAGAAATATGGCTTTTAACAAACAAGTTATTTTGTCTGGTATAGTGGCAGGACTTATGTATCTCACAATATCTGTTTTTTCCGAGCTATGGGCTACCCCATTCTTTGCTGCAAAATACAATATTACCAGTGAAACCGCAGCAATTGCCTCCTCTGTGTTATTTATTGGATTTGCAATCGGAGGAATAATTACAGCCTATATAGCGAGAATTCTCAAGAGCTATATAAAAACTATAAAGATAGGAATATTTGCATCTGCATGCTTGTTTTTTCCATTAATATTTACAGACATAAGTATGTATACTTCATTTATTATAGTGCTCTTACTTGGACTTTTTACAGGGGCGGAAGTGTTATGCTTCACGAGCTCCAAAAACAACACGAACAACGATGTTTCTGGAACAACTATTGCTTTTACCAACGCTCTTATTATGTTGATAGGATCAATTTTTCAACCTCTTTTCGGAATGATTTTAGATCTTTTCTGGAATGGGAGAATTTCAGATGCAGGAATTAGAATTTATGAAGCTTCGTGTTATAAATATGCGATTGCAACATTACCAATATGTCTTATAGTAGCGTATGTTCTTTCTATTTTTATGAAGGAAACAATACATACAGAAAAATGATTAAGTTGTGTTGTGTAGCACTGTTATTTTGCATAAATTGTCTTGCATATAACAGCGAGAATTTGCCGTTGTCCAAACCTCTGGAAGAGTCATTCCCAAAATTAAAAGTGAACTGTTTCATAATAGTGAGTGATGATGCAAAAATAGTGATACATGAAAAAAACTCACAACACAAAATTCAAATAAATGATCAAAAGAACAAAGTGTCCTTGTATGAATTAATTTGCCTCTCCTACAAGGCCTTTGAAAAATCGAAAATTTCAGGAACAACTATTGTATTCACCCACACGAATAAACATAACTGTAATTTTACAATAGCTGTTTCTGGAGTTAATAATCTTGATGATTTTGAAGAGGATAAGAAAAAACTAACAAAATGGTTAGATCAGTTTTTCAAAGTTGTTATTTATAGGAAAGGGGATAATATAAAGGCCCTGCCAGTTATCTTTGGAGAAAATGCCAAAACTATTAACATGATAGCCGACAGAGAAATCATAGTGATATTGTCCTCTTTTCTCAATAATCGTATTACTAAAAGAGTTATTTATAAGGGAATAGTACCAACTCCAATTGATTTATCAACAGAACTTGGACACATCAGTTTACATACTCCAACATTTCAAAATTCATCAATCATCCATATTAAATCAACGGAGAAAATACAAGATGGCCCAAAATGTAAAATTATCCTGGATTCAATAATGTACCTTATTTTTGGGATAAATTATGTAAGAGAAACATAAAGTATCTTTTCACAGGTTCTTTCTCGCGTAAAATAAGTCCCACCTGACTTGGTTAGGTGGGACTCATGGTGTTATCACATGGAGTATATAATTTGATTTCCTTCCAGGGGAGAAATCGCCATTCGGGGAATCCTCTTTCATCTTCGGGGAAGCTTTTCCCTGTAATTTTTCCAACTGTTTTGGCATACTCTTCGGCACACAGATATAGAGTCACTTTTGTTGTATCAGTATCTATAAATGTTTGACCAGAAAGCGATTGCACTGGTATTGCAATAGTTAACTCTCTAAGTTTAGGACACCGACATAGGGAATAAGTATCAATTGTGAGTTTTGCATCCGTTAGTGCCTTAGTTCCAATATATACTTTTTCAAGATTAGGACAGAAACTTAATTCACAGTCAATCTGATTTACTTGCCCAAGATGCGCCTCTATCATAGAAGGACTACGTGACACACGACTACATGTTCTTTTTGCAGAATCCCACATAAGTACTTCCACTTTACTATTTTTGTTAGTAACAATATTTTTTACACTATCTTCATTAACGGTAGAGGCATTATCTATTATTATTTTTTCTACACCCGACCAAGTCATAGAAAGAAATACATTTTTAGATTTACGTATTATAAGTCTATCTACACCAGTAACTTTTGTTCCAGTAACTTCTACTCCATTTTGCTTTAAATATTGTCTACACCGATACGCTGATACCCAATTAAAGTTCTCTGCTTCACTTATAGTCACTGTTTTTTTTTCTATGTCAAATGAGTATTCTGGTTTCTCCTCATTTCTCGGAGGTGTTGAACTACTGCTACTCGAGCTTGGTATAATATTGCTCACGACCTTTGATTCGTCTTGTTCGGATGCTTGTGTTGAAATGCTCAACAGTACAGCTGCCATTAAAAGCCCCATACATTTCTTATTCATCGTTTATATTTTCCACAGATATCAACATAGATGCAGCAATAATAGCAGTATTTTGCTTATATAGCAATGGATTATTCGGCTATTTAGAGTTGATCGGGAACCTTATACTCGAGCCTAAGTCCTTGATATGAACATGCGAAACGCAATACGTAAAAGGTCTCGTTATCAATGTCAGGTTTTAGGTTGCCAGATCCAACAAAACAACAAACATTGCTCATGAAGCAAGACGAATGCTATCATACGCAAAACAACCTACATAATTCTATATATCATCATGTTTGAGCTTATCGATAAAACGTATAATCCAAAATCATTTGAAAGAGATGTTTACGAAAAAACAGTTCAATTTTTTGAGCCATATGAGAAGGCCGGTGATGTTTTTGTTATCATGATGCCTCCACCAAATGTTACTGGTAAATTACATGTCGGACATTCACTGACATATATGATTCAGGATATCTTAATCAGGTATTACAGGCAAAAGGGAAGGAAAGTTCTATGGCAACCTGGAATAGATCATGCAGGAATTGCCACTCAGATGGTTGTTGAAAGGACTCTCGAAGAAAAAGGAATCAAAAAATCCGATATGTCTCGTGAAGAATTTATAAATGTCATATGGGAATGGAAGGAAAAATCAGGAGGATTGATAGCTGAGCAACAGAAACTTCTTGGATGTTCAGCCCCCTGGAACCGCTCAAGATTCACAATGGATGAAAGTATGAACAGAGCTGTTAGGCATGCTTTTGTGAGGTTGTATAAGGATGGATTGATATATAGGGATAAGCGCTTCGTTAATTGGGATACCAAGTTTAAAACTGCCATTTCAGATCTGGAAATCGTAAATAAAGAAGAAAAAGGAATTCTTTGGCATATAAAATACAATTTTTCTGATGGAAGCGGGCATATTACAGTTGCTACCACTCGTCCAGAAACCATGTTTGGAGATACAGCAGTCGCAGTTCATCCTAATGATGAAAGATATAAAAACTTCATTGGAAAGATGGTTAAGATTCCTTTCACAAATAGAGAGATACCTGTTATAGCGGATGAATATGTTGATATGGAGAAAGGAAGCGGATGCCTCAAAATAACTCCAGCCCACGATCATAATGACTTTATGGTTGGGAAACGTCACAATCTCGAGATAATTAATATTCTCGATGAAGATGGACATATGGAGAACTTTGAATATGTTCCAGAGTTTATAAGAGGAATCTACCTGAAAAAGGCCAGAAAAGAGGTCTTGGAACGACTAAAATCGGAAAATTTGCTCATAAAAGAAGAGGAAATCACTCATAGTATGCCATATGGAGACAGGTCGAACACAGTTATAGAACCTCTCTTGAAGGAGCAATGGTTCGTTGATGCAAAGACTTTATCAGTTGAAGCTTTGAGGGCAGTTCAAAACAAAATCACAAGGTTTATTCCTGAGAAATGGGAAAACACATACTACGATTGGCTGAACAACATACAACCCTGGTGCATATCGAGACAAATAGTTTGGGGACATCAAATACCAGCCTGGTTCACAGAGAGAGGTGACATAATAGTTGAGGAAACTGAGGAGGAAGCCAAAAGAATAGGAGGGCCAAACATACGAAGAGACACAGATGTCCTAGACACGTGGTTTTCCTCTGCATTGTGGCCATTTGCTACTCTTGGATGGCCAGAGAATACTCCTGATTTGAAAGAGTTCTTTCCAACATCTGTGCTGGTTACCGGATTCGATATAATATTCTTTTGGATTGCCAGAATGATGATGATGAGCCTCTATTTTATGAGGGAGGTTCCTTTCAGAGATATATACATCCATGCCCTGGTTAGGGATGAAAAAGGACAGAAAATGTCAAAATCAAAGGGAAATGTCCTTGATCCAATAGAACTGATGGAGGAGTATGGAGCTGATGCCCTGAGATTTACATTAGCCTTCTTTTCAGTTCCTGGAAGAGATATAAAGATCGGAAAGGAACATATAAAAATCAGCAGGAATTTCATAACGAAAATATGGAATGCTGCCAGATTTCTTCAACATAAAAACGTGTCCTTTGAGCATAATATCAAAGATTTATCTCCAAAAAGTCATCTGAACAAGTGGGTTATAGCAAAATTGAAGAAATTTCAAGAAGAAGTCGATTTAAACATAAAAGAATATAGATTCGATTATCTTGCAAAAAATATTCAAATTTTCTTAAGGGAAACATTTTGCGACTTCTTTATAGAAGCCCTTAAGATTGTTGATACTGAGGAAACTAAAAATACTGCCGGAGCAGTGTTTCAGGAATTTTTGAGAATTGCTCATCCTGTTATTCCATTTGTCACTGATCACCTGGCTCAGATACTCGGCATCACAGACACGTTCATTAATAAATCTGGAGTTCATGTAAATGAACTTCCAAATCATGAGGAATCTGAAAGAACTGTGGATCAACTTATAGAAAGAATACACGTGGAAAGATCCTCTGGAGATATCTCACTTGAGAGTTTTTCTGAGGAATTGAAAAAATTGGGGTGCTAGTTTCACTCCACAGTCACTGATTTGGCGAGATTTCTTGGCTTATCCACATCGAGGCCCTTAGATTTCGCTGTATAATACGCGAGCATATGCACGGCTGTTGTGAGAACGAACGGATTTCCGATATCTCCAGTATTATTTATTTCTATTGAATCATGATTTTGTATTCTCCCACTTCCAATTGTCAAAATTCTTCCATTTCTTGCTATGATTTCCTGGGCATTCGATATAGTTTTTTCATAATATCTATCGTGAGGAGCCAAGATCACAGCATAAACATCGGTGTCTATAAGAGCTATGGGACCGTGTTTAATCTCTCCTGCTGGACATCCCTCGGAACTTACATATGTTATTTCCTTCATTTTTAAAGCTCCTTCGAGAGATATGGGGTAACTTGTTCCCCTTCCCATGTATATAATTGTCCTGCTATTTCTGATTTTCTGGGCCATATCTTCAAAGAAATCAGACATATCTATAACGGATTGCATAGATTCTGCTATTTTATGTGTTGGAATCTTGTTTTTCTCAAGAATCAGAAGGAGAAGAGTCAGAGCCTGGCTTATAAAGGCCTTCGTTGAGGCAACCCCAATTTCCATTCCTGCATGAGTCCTTATCTTGTATTTTGATTCCCTAATGATTGAGCTGTTCTCAACATTAACAATGGAGAGAGTGTCAAACCCTCTGTCTATAACATTTCTCATTGCACATAGAGTATCTATTGTCTCTCCAGATTGGCTTATGAATATATATAACGAATCTTTGTCCAGCACCGGATTTCTATATCGAAATTCAGAGGCTATTTCAACATTCACCAAAATTCCAGATATGTCCTCTATCCAATACTTTGCGAGAAGTCCTGCATAATGTGATGTTCCGCATGCTATTAGATATAATGATTTATATTTTTTTATATCAACTGGATTTTCAAAATTCTCAAATGTTTTAAGGAGAACATTTGGTTCCTCATGTATTTCCTTGAGCATATAATCTTCAAGTCCACATTTCGTGATGTCTTTCATTGATACAATATTATTTGTTATTTCTCTCGCAACCTCCTTAAAATCTTTATCATATATTGTGTATTTATTGTTTTTACAAACAACAATATCTCCCTCTTGCAAATAGATGACATTCTCTGAGAGAGAGGACAAAGCTATGGCATCGCTTGCTATATAAATCTGATCAACACTATATCCAATCGCCAAGGGAGATCCTTTTTTTGCTCCAATTAATATATTAGGTTCTTCTTCGCATATGGCCACAATTCCATAGGTTCCCCTCAGAAGAGATACTGTTTTTTTGAAGGATTCCTCGAAATTTAGGTCATCTTCCATAAATTTTGCTATCAATTGTGAGATAACTTCCGAATCTGTATCACTTTCAAGATTAATATTAAATTGAGAGCTCAGTTCTTTATAATTTTCTATGATGCCATTATGAGCTATGGAAATTCCATCCGTCTTGTGAGGATGAGCATTTTTAACACTAACAACTCCATGAGTTGCCCAACGAGTGTGTCCTATTCCAACAATTGCTTTTTTATCGAGAGCATAAGATTTCACCTCATTTGATAGCTTTTCTATACGCCCAACTGATCTTATTCTGTGCGTTTTATTAATAGAATCGAGATATGCTATTCCTGAAGAGTCATAGCCCCTATATTCCAATCTTTCCAAAGCTTCTATAATGACATTTGTGATATCGTTCGCTCCATTGTCCTTATTTAATACTGCAATTATTCCGCACATGCGTTTTTAAAATAATATCATCGTATCCGAGGTGGTATTATTGCATAAAAGCTCCCTTGCCCAATGTGACAAAATGTTACTGAATTATAGAGATCATTACTATGTCACAACAATTTGCGCAGGCCTACTGGCCAAATTCTGCTTTTGGAGACACTACACTTTGTGGTTTCTTCCATTTCTTATGTTTTATGTTCTGTTAAAAAATATGGAGAACAAAACTCCTCGGCATAACTTCATACTCGGATATCTTTTTGGAATTGGATATTTTGCGAGTTCATTATATTGGGTGCATTTGTCCTTCGATTATGTGAATCTGTCAAAGATTGGGATCATAGCAAACATACTTCTTGTTCTGTATCTGGCCATATACCCAGCTCTGAGTTGTTATGTATCTCAGAAATTTTCCCCTCAAAATTACGTATTTTTCGCCTTTGCGTGGTGTTTTTTCGAATATATAAGGGGAATTATGTTTACAGGATTTCCTTGGAATCTTATTGGATATGCAACCTATGATCTTCCATATTTCAAACAATTTGCCTCTGTATGCGGAATATACGGAGTGTCTTTTGCATATATGTTGATTATATGCCTGTCTTTTTCCAGAAAAACGCTGAAATATAGTGCACTTATTGCTTTTATTGTGATGACATACGGTTGGTATATGGAGGAATTTAATCAAGGAATTCTCGCTGAGGAGAGCGATGTAAAGGTCACGATAGTTCAGCCCTGTATTAGTCAGAGAGATAAAATGGATAGATCTATGCTCATGAACAACCTGAATATTCACATCTCTCTATCTGATTTCGAGCAAGTGTATAGAGGAAAAAGATTAATAATTTGGCCAGAGGCAGCAATTAGTGCAGGAGAGTCCGTTGATTATATATGCTCATGTATTTCATATTCTGATACATATATCTTCACTGGAGCCGATAGGATTGACTCTCAAGGGCATGTATACAATAGCTCATTTGTTATTGGGAAAAATCAGGGAATTCTCGCAGAATATGATAAGAAACACCTCCTTCCTTTTGGAGAATTCATACCAAATTTCCTTCTTATGTTCGGACTAAAAAAGGTCACCTCTGGAATTGCAAATTTCTCAAGAGGAACAAAAAATAGGCTGATTTCTGTTGAAAACATTCCCGAATTTGCTCCGCTTATATGTTATGAAAGCGCTTTTCCTGGAGAAACTATAGAAAACGGAAAAAGACCAAAGTGGATAGTCAATATAACAAATGATGCATGGTTCAGTGAAAGCGATGAAATATATCAGCACTTAAGAACCATTGTTTTCAGAGCAATAGAAGAGGGACTGCCAATTATCAGATGCGCAAATACCGGAATTTCATGCGTCATAGACTGTAAAGGCAGAATTATAAAAATGCTCCCAGAAAACGCAGAAGGAATAATTAATACAGCAATTCCAAACAGAATAATAAACACCCTGTATTCCAAATATAGAAAAGCTCTTAACCGATATCTCATTTTCTATAAACACTGTTAGAAGTAGCGTTAGCGAACGAAGTGAGCAAGCGTATACTCCTACCTTCTCTTTCTTCCTATACACATACTGTACATTTAGTTGTTAGTCCTGAGATTTTGCATAAAAAAATTGAGATAACAACAAAGAGTTATTATCTCAATAATATAGTTCTGAACAATTATTTTTTACAGTTTTTAAATGATCTATATATAGAAACAAAAACATTGCTATTTTCTTTTTGCTTTAGTGTTATTTCTAGTCCTGCTTTGTTTTCTAAAAGGTCATATTTTTCAGCTGTTGTCAGCAAAAATTCTGGAAGTACATTATCTGGAATCGGATTCGCTCCTATTGCCTCCATCTTTATTTTAAATTCTTCTGGGGCAAAAACTCCAGAATCCAAAAGTAATCTTGCAACAACCTCGCTACACAAAAGAGCTGTTTTGTCATCCACTGAATTATCTCCATTGGTTGCTTTCCAAACAGAGAGTGGGTTAACTAATTCATGATATGTTCCAAGATGGGTACTCACAAATTCACGCGTTGTTTCAATAGGTATTGCCTTATTTAGTGATCTAAGATAAACCGCTCCATTATGTCCGGTAATTATTGTCTGAAGAGGTCTAACTCTGAAATGCGGAAGTGTCCCAGTGATTATTTCTTTTGCAGAACCGGTTGCTTCTGCACAAAATGCTTCTGCAATATCATAACTAAGGTCCACATGTGTAGCTTTTACTTGAGGATAACACTCTGCTATTTCATTGCACATTTGGGTACCAAAATCATTTCTGGCATTTAGTGAAGTTCCTTTTGTTTCCATTACTTTTACAATATTATTGAAAATATAAGTTGGTTTTTCACAATATGCAAAAGCAGAGTGCGTCACTCCAAGTGGATTTGGAACATTATTGAACGACTGGGCGGCTCTCACTATCTTTCCCTGAATAAGGCCGTGATCAGCAAAACTCAACAAACTACCGTTAGAAATTTTTGTATACTGGACCTCAGAACGTTTGGGAAATTCACTGTTTTCATAAATTACAGAAAACTCTTCATCTGATGATGAAGCAGAACTTGAATTTTCGTATACTTCACTTGTACAGTGACAGCTGAAAATAGA
>JAISOC010000112.1 GCA_031275915.1 Holosporales bacterium
GTCCCAAGTACACGCACCTCTCTTCGTTGAGCTTTTATTTCTCTTTCAAAAGCTCCTCGATTTTTCTATTCATCTCTTCAAATCTTTTATTCGTTTCTTCCTTCATATTGGCAATTTCCTGGCTCAGCTTCTCTATTTCACTTTCAAGCCGCTCAGTATTCTTAACTTGTTCGTAAAGATTAGAATGCTTACTATAAATTACCATCTCATTAGCTTCTATTATTAACCTATCTTCTATCATCGCATTAATTATCTCGCTCACCTCACGGAGATCATCTACAGGGTCAGATCCATCATTGTTAGTATGCGAAACTTTTATCCGTTCAACTGCTTTTTTCAGGTCATCCATACCAAGATTTAATTTCAATACTGTTAATTTCAGATTTACCAAAACACCATCATCAACCTTTGCTTTATGCTTTTCAATTTCAATTTCAATTCTGTTAACTTCTTCTTTCATAAGATCAGCTTTTGCGTATGCTTGTGACGATAGAGCATCTATTCTGGCATCAATATCAACCGGAAAGCCAGGAGGATCAATACTCTCGTCTAGTAACTTAACAGCAGATTTAAACATAGCTTTGAGTGCTATGACCTCTTCGCTGATATTCTGCGTGGTTGCATTTACTCCATCAATTCCTCCCATTATGTAAGCGACAACACCTATGACTATAAGTATGTTCTTCATAAACATACTCCCTGAAAAGACAACGTCCTGGTATTTTATTTTAATTTGCGGGAAATACCAACAAATTAAAACACATTCACAATTAGCCACCGCCGCTTTCTTCATTGTCTCCTCTTTCTTGGTACTTTTTTAATTCCTCATTTTCTTTTTTCAATTTTTCACCTTTTTCCTTTTCTTTTCTTAGGGCCTCATCCAATGCAGCCCCTTCTTCACATTTTTCCACTAATTTCTTTTTCAATTCTGCTATCTGTTGCCGCTGTTGAGCTGAATTCTCTTCCTCTAGTTTAAGTTTTTCCTCTAATTTTGCAACCATCTCTTTTAAAAGAACATCCAATCTAGTTAAAAGTTCATTTCTTTCTTTTAAAAGTCCAACTTTTTCCTCTGGTTTGGTCCCCATCTCTTCTGAAGGAATACACAATTTAGTTAAAAGTTCTTTTCTTTTTTTTGCAGATTCGATTATTTTCTTTGCAGATTCGACTGTACCATCCAATTGTCCAAGTTCCTTCTCTAGTTCGGTACCCGTCTCTTTTAAAAGAACATTTTGTTCAATCATAAATTCGGTTGTAGCACTCAAATTTGTGGAGTCCAAGGAGGCTGAAGCATGCCCAGTTGAAGTCGCAATTAACACAGCTAAGCAACAAAATTTAATTTTTCTCATTGTTACAGAACACATTAAACTATCTATGCTGTCAACGGTAACATACAATTACAAAGCCGTTCAAGAGAGATCTGCAGCCAAATAACACAGTCCTATTCTATATCATATGAAGCCGACACAATGACTCTGACTCTTTTTATAATCGAACTTTCGCTTTCCCAACCTCTATCTGATTCCGCAGATGTATCTTCAGCCAATATAGAAAAACGCCCAGTAGAAAAGTTCCTCATTCCTATAATTTTTCGTTTACTCGTTTTTGCTATATGATCAGCCCTGTTTCTCGAATCCTTTGCAGCTTCCTCTATCATTTCAATCCTTAATTTTTCAAAATCCTTATACAAATATTTGACGCGATTATTTTCTATGCGAATATTCTGATCCATTAATTGAGAAATTTTTGTGGCAGACTTTTCTACCAGATCAACATTAGGGGTTTGTACAAAAAAATAATCCGTAATTGAATACTTTTTTTTACTATTTTTTTCTCCTTCTGAACTCCATCTCAGTTGATCTTCTATTCTGACGCCTCCTTCGCTAATTTCGCTTTCTTTAAACCCACATTTCTTCAGAAAATCCACAACAATTTTTTTGTCTGATTTTCTTTTTTCTTGAGTGTCTTTTAATGAATTTGTTTCATCGACTATTGAAATGCTCCATTTGGCATAGTCCGCCTTCACTATCTTGTCTGACAATCCGTTTGTGGATATGTAAAACTTGCTTTTGTCAACGACTTCAACAGCCTTATACCCAATAAACAAAAACGCAGCTATCCCCAGTAAATAAATTACATACTTCCCCAATTCCATTGTCCATTCTCGAATATAAAATTATTACATATCGATTATAACATAAATAAATCAAAAGAAGTTAAATTTTTTATACAATAGACCTCACTTTAATTTGGAAGGTATGACCCCTATGGAGTACATCAAATGCCATGTTCTAGAGGCCCCTGTTCTGTCTCATATCTTATGAACTTATATAATATACAATTTTGAGCTTGCCGGCCATCACGCATTATGCTACATTAGCGTGGGTTGTTGTCCTTGATTTGTTGTTGTTTTATGAATCCCTTAAAGAGGATGTTTTCATTTATAGGAGAAGTGAAATCGGAGGCTGAGAAGGTTTCTTGGTCCGGAAGACAGGAAGTCATCATGACCACAATTGTTGTTTTCATTTTGGCTTTGCTCGCTTCTTTGTTTTTCAGTGTAGTTGATACCATGGTGTATAAAGTTGTTCACTCAATCATAGGAAGGTAATGAAATCAAGGTGGTACATAGTTCAGGTATATTCTGGTTCTGAAAACAGGGTGGCTCAGCTTATAAAAGAGCAATCTGTTAAAAAGGGATTGGAAAGTAGTTTCGAGGAAATCATAGTTCCAGTGGAAGAGGTGGTTGAAATCAAGAACGGAGCCAAAGTTAATGTTGATAAAAAATATCTTCCTGGATATGTTCTAGTTAAAATGGTTATGAATGATGAGTCGTGGCATTTCGTCAGGAATATTCCAAGAGTGTCTGGATTTTTGGGGATTAAAGGTAATCCTTCCCCAGTCACAGAGGCTGAAGTTAAGAGAATTCTTGAACAAGTTAAGGAATCGGCTAAAAATCCAAAAAATGATATCACATTTGAGGTTGGAGATAATGTTAAGGTAAATGATGGTCCGTTTGCCTCCTTTACTGGGTATGTTGAAGAAATTGAGGAAGATAAACAGAGATTGAAGGTCTCTGTTATGGTTTTTGGACGTCCAACGCCTATAGCCTTGGAATACGTCCAAGTGGAGAAGATTTGATATGTTTTGTGGGAGATTTTGGCCATTTTGGGTCGTTTTTACCACGAAACTGGCTGTATGTTTTGATGGAGAAATATAAATGGCAAAGAAGATTGTGGGCTTTATAAAGTTGCAGATACCAGCTGGGAAGGCGAACCCCTCCCCTCCTATTGGTCCTGCTCTCGCTCAAAAAGGACTAAATATTATGGAGTTTTGCAAGGCTTTTAATGCAAAAACGCAGAGTATGGAGCCAGGCATGCCTATTCCAGTTGTAATCACTGCATATGCTGACAAGAGCTTCACATATATAATGAAGACTCCCCCTGTCACATATTACATAAAAAAAGCAGCCAGAGTGGAAAAAGGTTCTCAAAAAACGGGAATTTCGGCTTCTGTTGCAAAAATAACTATGTCTCAGGTTAGAGAAATAGCTGAGGCAAAATTTGAAAATTTAAATGCAAATGACATAGAGGCAGCCTCTGAGATGATAATTGGTTCAGCTCGCTCTATGGGCGTTGATGTTGTGGAGGGCTGATATTATGGCATTTATTGGCAAGCGTTTGAAAAACATTAAAAAAGAGATTCAAACAGAAAAAATTTACACATTAAAAGAAGCAGTTTCAATTGTTAAAAAAAATGCAACTGCTAAATTCAATGAGACAATTGAGGCAGTAATCATGCTTGGAATTGATCCAAATAAACAAGAACAAGCTGTGAGAAACGTTGTTAGTCTTCCTCATGGTACTGGGAAAACATACAGAGTTGCAGTGTTCGCGAAAGATCAAAAGGCAGAGGAAGCGAAGAAAGCAGGAGCGGATATCGTTGGAGATGAGGATCTCGTTGCCTCCATTCAAAAGGGAGATATAGCTTTTGACAAATGTATAGCTACTCCTGATATGATGGCTCTTGTTGGGAGGGTTGGCAAAATTTTGGGGCCAAAGGGGCTTATGCCAAATCCGAAACTCGGAACTGTCACAACTGATGTTGTCACTGCGATAAATAATGTAAAAGGAGGGCAAATTGAATATAGATCTGAGAAAAATGGGATTATTCATGCTGGCATTGGAAAGGCTAGCTTCGATGATCAGAAAATTGAGGAGAATTTCATGGCTCTCTATGAAGCTGTTTTAAAATCGAAGCCAACAGGAATAAAGGGCACATATATAAAGAAAATGGTTCTATCTTCTACAATGGGAGCTGGATTGACCTTTGTTGTTGGCTGATAATTTTTGGAAATTAGGATTCTTGTTGAATCGAGTGCTTCTGAAGAATTTGAAGGAGTATGCGGAGCGGAGAGCCGGAGTGTACTTAAGGTACATGAAGATTCGAGCTATGGCTCGACGCACAAATTGTCAGAAGGACGAAGATAGAATCCTATTTACTGATATGAGTTTTAAAAACCTAATATCGGTAATGTCGAAGACTGCAGGTTGCGCTTTTAAAGATGCGTGTAAATGGTCCTGCATATGATGTTTATAGATAGTGAGGTGAAAGAAAGTTTGCTATGAAAAGATTGGAAAAAGAGTCTTTCGTAAACAATATCAGAGATGAGCTTGTTAATGCCTCCACTGTTATAGCTGTTAATAGATCGTTCGGTATAACTGTGGAAGAGATTACAAAGCTCAGAAAGGATATGCGTAAATCGAAAGCAAACATCAAGGTTTTGAAAAATACACTAGCGAAAATAGCTATAAAGGACTCTCATCTTGATCAATTGGAGAAATTTTTGGAGGGACCAACTGCTTTGGCTTATTCGGATGATTCCGTTGGTCTTGCCAAGGTTCTCTCTGATTTTGTGAAGAAAAATGAGAAGATGACAATTCTTGCAGGAGTTATGGATGGTAAATTCATATCAGTTGAAACTGTGAAGGCTCTTGCCTCATTGCCATCTCTGGATGAACTCAGAGGAAAGATTGTTGGCTTATTAACAGCTGCTGCAACTAAGGTTGTCAGGACTGTTAAAGAACCATCTTCGAGAATTGCTCGTGCTATAGCGTTGAAAAGTTAGTTTTGTGTAAATTTTTTTGAGGAGAATTATAAAATGGCTGATTTAAGCAGAATTGTTGAAGAATTATCGGGATTGACTGTTTTGGAGGCTGCTGAGCTTTCAAAGCTGCTTGAGGAAAAGTGGGGAGTGAGTGCAGCTGCTGCAGTCGCTGTTGCTGCTGGCCCAGCTGCTGGAGCTGCAGCTCCCGTTGAAGAACAAACCGAATTCGATGTGTCTCTTGATGAAGGAGGAGCAAACAAAATTAGTGTTATCAAAGAGGTGAGAGCGATTATTCCTGATCTCGGACTGAAAGAGGCAAAAGAGCTAGTTGAAGGAGCTCCGAAGATTGTGAAATCAGGAGTCTCCAAGGATGAGGCAGAGAAGATAAAGAAGCAACTTGAAGGAGTTGGAGCAAAAGTGTCCATAAAATAGACGGCTTTTGTGTTTTTCTTTTTTGGACAGACTCAATTATACCGATTGGCTCCGCTTGGTCTGTCAAGGATCGCTTCGCTCTCCTCCTTGACAGCCAGCTCCGCAATCTGGTCTTCTTTTTTTCGTTCCAAAAAAAGAAAAAATAAGAAGAGGTAGGGGTCGTATTTAGATGGTACTGTACGCTTGTTCGCTTTCGCTCACTAACGCTACCCCTAGCGTTGGTGGCAAGTATTTTAGTAGGTTGAGTATTTATGATTAGATCATACACTGGACGCAAACGCTTTCGTAAATCATTTGGACGAGTCAAGGAGAAGAATATTCTTCCTGATCTTATATCTCTGCAAAAAAGTTCATATGAATCGTTTTTACAATTGGAGATTCCACTAAACAAACGTGAAAATTCTGGATTAATGGCAATTTTTAATTCATTTTTCCCGGTCAGAGACACTGCAGGCAGAGCTCAATTGGATTTTTGCGGATATATTTTGGATGATCCCAAACACACGGAAAAAGAATGTCGCCAGAGGGGGGGGACGTATGCGTCATCTCTCATGGGAAAGTTCAGGCTCAATGTTTGGGATGTTGATTTTGATACAGGTGCGAGAACCATCAAGGATATTAAGGAACAAGATGTATATCTCGGTGATGTTCCTCTTATGACTGAGAGAGGAACCTTTATATTCAACGGAGTAGAAAGAGTTATAGTTTCCCAGATGCACAGAAGTCCAGGTGTATTTTTTGATCACGATGATGGGAAAAGCCATTCATCAGGCAAATTTTTGCACGTTGCTCGTATAATTCCCTATAGAGGTTCCTGGATCGATTTTGAATTCGATCACAGAGATGTTTTGTATGTCAGGGTTGATAGAAGACGCAAAATTCTTGCAACAACATTTCTCATGTGTCTTGAAAGCAGAGAAACAGAAGAATATAGGAAATCTCTTAAGAAAGATGAGGAGATAAATCCAAAATATATAACTGGAATGTCTAAGGAAGAGATCTTGAATACCTTTTATGAAATAGAGACATACAAGAAGACAAAGAATGGATGGAGCACTCCGTTTAATAAGTTACATTTTAAAGGTATACGACTTACAAAGCCGATAGTTGATGCAGATACTCTGGAGACTGTTGCATCTGTTGATACCAAGTTAACTCCGAGAGTTTTAAGTCAACTTGAGTCCAAGGGACTAAAAAATATTTTGATTCAAGAAGAGGATCTCTATAACAGATATATAGCAGAAGATTGTATTAATGAATCCACAGGAGAGATATATCTTGAAGCTGGAGAGCAGATTAGTGAGGCCACTTTTGAAATTCTGGAAAGCATAAAATTGAAGAAATTAAAGGTAGTATTTGCTGATGGAATTAATGTCGGTCCATATTTGATGAACACATTTGCTCTCTCAAAGTGTTTGAACAGAGAGGAAGCTCTGATTGATCTTTACAGAGCTATTGTGCCAGGTGAACCTCCGACCGTTGCTGGAGGGGAAATTCTCTTGAAAAATATGATGTTTGATCCAGATAGATATGATTTGTCAGTCGTTGGAAGAGCCAAGATAAATGATAGGTTGGGATTTGATACTCCAGATGATATCAGAGTTCTGCAGAAAAGAGATTTAATAGGCGTATTGAAGTTGTTATTAGAGCTGAAGGACGGAGATGGAGAGGTTGATGATATAGATAACCTGGGCAATAGGCGCATTAGATCTGTTGGTGAACTGGTTGAAAATCAGTGCAGAATCGGAATGCTCAGGCTTGAAAGAGGAGTTCGTGAAAAAATAGTAACGACTGATATAGACAATTTTGTTCCAAGTGATCTCATAAATGCCAAACCTCTTATGACTGCTATCAAAGATTTTTTCCTTTCATCTCAATTGTCTCAGTTTATGGATCAAACAAATCCTCTATCTGAGGTAACTCACAAAAGAAGGCTTTCTGCATTGGGACCTGGAGGATTGTCTCGAGAAAGAGCTGGATTTGAAGTCAGAGACGTACATCCGACACATTATTCAAGACTATGTCCAATTGAAACTCCAGAAGGACAAAATATAGGTCTTATAAATTCCTTGGCATCCTATGCAAAGATAAACAAGTATGGATTTATAGAAGCCCCATACAGAAAAATTGTTGATGGAAAAGTCACAGAAGAGATTGTGTATATGACAGCAACAGAGGAATATAAGCATGCAGTCGGGCAAGCGAATATAGCCGTTGATGAAAAAGGATATATCACAGACGAAATAGTTGTATGCAGGAGGCAAGGAGAAGTTGAGAGGCGTCCAAAATCTGAGATTGATTTTGTTGATGTTTCTCCAAAGCAGGTTGTTTCGGTTGCTGCTGCTCTTATTCCTTTTCTTGAAAATGATGATGCTAGCCGAGCCCTTATGGGATCAAATATGCAGAGACAAGCGGTTCCCCTCATGAAATGTGAGGCTCCTCTGGTTGGAACTGGTATGGAAGCCATAATCGCAAAAGATTCTGGTTCGTCTGTTGTTGCAAAGAGAGGAGGAGTTATTGATCACGTTGATTCAAAAAGGATTGTTGTGAGAATAACGGAGAAAGGAGAAACAGGGGCTGATGTTTATAATCTTTTGAAGTTTCAATGTTCAAATATGGGAACGTGTATTAATCAGACGCCCCTTGTAAAGACGGGAGATATTGTTAAGGCAGGAGATATCATAGCGGATGGTCCATCATCTGATTGTGGAGAACTGGCTCTTGGTCGAAACATGTTGGTTGCCTTTATGTCATGGCAAGGATACAACTTTGAAGATTCAATTGTTCTATCTGAAAATGTTGTAAAAAATGACGATTTGACTTCAATCCATATAGAAAATTTTGAAGTTGTTGCAAGAGACACGAAACTTGGAAATGAGGAGATTACAAGAGACATACCAAACATAGCTGAAGAAAATCTGAGAAATCTTGATGAATCTGGAATAGTTTATGTTGGTTCTGAGGTCAAACCAGGTGATGTCCTTGTTGGAAAGGTGACTCCTCGTGGAGAAACCGCTATGACTCCTGAAGAAAAACTTTTGAAAGCTATATTTGGAGAGAAATCAGCTGATGTTAAGGACAGCTCGTTTAAAGTTCCTCCAGGCATTTCTGGAACAGTTGTTGATGTCAGAGTTCTCGTCAGGAGAGGATTAGAAAAGGATGAAAGGACAATAGCAATTGAAAGACAAGAAATAGAGGATTTAGCAAAAGATAGGGACGATGAAAAGAGAATTCTCGAACACACCTATCTGATGCATATGAAAAATAAAATTATTGGTAAAACTGTGCATAAAGAGATCTCCAATATACCAGCTGATACGGTAATTACCCAGGATTTGATAAAAGATATGTCCTTTTATCAACTCAGGAAAGTTGTTGTAACAGACAAAGAAATGCAAAAAGAGTGTGATGCTTTGGTCAAACAATTCGAGGAAAGGATAGAAAAAATTCAAAAAACTTTTGAGAAAAGTGTCGACAAGCTCAGAAAAGGAGATGATCTTCCTCCAGGTGTTTTAAAATTGATTAAGGTCTTCGTGGCCAATAAAAGAAAAATACAACCTGGAGATAAAATGGCAGGACGTCACGGAAACAAAGGAGTTGTATCCAAAATATTGCCAATCGAAGATATGCCATATCTCGAAGATGGGACTCCCATAGATATCATCCTAAATCCTTTGGGTTTGCCTTCTCGTATGAATGTTGGACAAATTTTGGAGACTCACCTCGGAGCTGCCACAAAAGGGCTTGGAAAAATTGTTCAAAAAGCTCTTGAAGATTATAGGGCCAATAATTCCACATTGAGTAAATTGAAGGATACAGTTATCAAAATATACACAGATGAAACTGATAAAAGTGATCTGAAAGCCTTGAAGGCAGAAGATTTTGTGATTCTTGCTGAAAATTTAAGTAAAGGAGTCCCTGTTGCCTCTCCTGTTTTCGATGGAGCCAATCTTGAAGATATAGAAAAGACTCTTGAAAAAGCAAATACCGATAAATCTGGGCAAACAACATTGTATGATGGTAGAACTGGACTTCCTTTTGATAGAAAAATTACTGTTGGAATAAAATATATGTTGAAATTACACCATTTGGTGGACGATAAGATACACGCCAGATCTGTTGGTCCATATAGTTTAATTACACAGCAACCACTTGGCGGTAAGGCTCAATTTGGAGGACAAAGATTTGGAGAAATGGAGGTTTGGGCACTTGAAGCATATGGAGCTGCTTATATTCTTCGAGAAATGCTGACAGTTAAGTCTGATGACGTTAAAGGAAGATCCAGAGTGTATGAATCTATAGTTAGGGGAGAGAATGATGTCGAACCTGAAACCCCTGAGTCATTTAATGTTCTTGTAAAAGAACTAAGATCTCTTGGTCTTAATATTTCTTTCGAACACAATATTATCAATAAGGAGTAATCATGAATCCAAAAAAACGCAAACAAGCGGCAATCAAAGATGAAATATCGAGTGATTTTGATGCAATAAGAGTTTCTGTGGCAAGTCCAGAAGAAATACGTTCATGGTCATATGGAGAAGTTAAAAAGCCAGAAACTATAAATTATAGAACATTTAAACCAGAAAGAGATGGTCTCTTCTGTGCTCGCATATTTGGACCAATCAAAGATTATGAGTGCCTTTGTGGGCGATATAAAAGGATGAAATACAAGGGCACAATCTGTGAAAAGTGTGGAGTTGAGGTTACCCTCAGCAGAACCAGGCGTGAAAGGATGGGGCACATAGAGCTGGCTGCTCCTGTTGCTCATGTTTGGTTTATGAAATCTATACCAAGCAGAATATCGATGATTCTGGATAGAGGAGTAAAAGAGCTCGAAAAAGTCTTATATTTTGAAAAATATGTTGTTTTGGACCCGGGATTTAGCCATTTTGACAAAATGCAGACTATATCTGAAGAGGAATATCAAGATGCCATTGATACGTATGGAGAAGATGCCTTTGAAGTTAGCATCGGGGCAGAAGCTATCAGGGAGATGCTCGGAGCAATTGATTTGAAAGAAGAATGCGAAAAACTCAGAGAAGAACTAAAAAAAGATGTAATAGATATCAGAAAAAAGAAAATTGTGAAAAGATTAAAAATTCTGGAAGCATTTATGGAGACAAAAGTAAATCCTCAGAACTTGGTGCTTACAGTCCTTCCTGTTATTCCTCCAGAGCTAAGACCTCTTGTTCCTCTTGAAGGAGGTAGATTTGCAACGAGCGATCTCAATGATTTATACAGAAGAGTAATTAATAGAAACAACAGATTGAAGAGATTAATAGAACTCAGGGCTCCAGACATCATAATTAGAAATGAAAAAAGAATGTTGCAAGAATCTGTTGATTCCCTTTTTGATAATAAAAGAAGAGGAGCAAAGGCTGTTGTGGGTTCCGGTAAAAGACCTCTTAAATCTCTCGCAGATATGTTGAAAGGAAAACAGGGGCTTTTTCGGCAGAATTTGCTTGGAAAAAGAGTGGATTATTCTGGAAGGTCTGTTATTACCGTGGGGCCAGAACTTAGGTTATATCAATGCGGTCTTCCTAAAAAAATGGCTCTAGAATTATTTAAGCCGTTTGTGTATTCAAAGCTTGAAAAATATGGATTAGCAAGCACAATAAAGGCAGCTAAAAGAATGATCGAAAAAGATAGGCCAGAGGTCTGGGATGTTTTGGAGGAGGTAATCAGAGAACATCCAGTTCTGTTGAATCGTGCTCCAACTCTTCATAGGCTCGGTATTCAAGCATTTGAACCAGTTTTAATTGAGGGTAAAGCTATACAACTTCATCCTCTTGTTTGTACTGCTTTTAACGCTGACTTCGATGGAGATCAAATGGCGGTACACGTGCCTTTGTCGGTTGAGGCACAACTTGAGGCTCGTATCTTAATGCTTTCCACCAATAATGTTCTTAGTCCATCCAACGGAAAGCCTATAGTAGTTCCATCAAAGGACACAATCCTCGGAATATACTATCTTACTCTCATGATTGACAATATGCCAGGTGAGGGACGCCTTATGTCCGGCTTAAGTGAGATAACGTATGCCTTGGAAAATAACGAAATTCACTATCACACAAAAATCAAAACAAGAGTTCCTTATTATAAGGAAGACGGAACTTTTGAAGAAAAAATCGTGGAAACCACTCCAGGGAGAGTAATTTTTTATCAATATTTTCCAAAACATCATGAACTTACCTTTGATATGGTAAATAAAACTCTAGCATCAGCTGATGTTGGTAATCTTGTTGATGCTGTGTATTTTTACGCTGGCCAAAAAGCTACCTCTATATTCGTTGATCAAATAATGGGAGTTGGATTCACTCATATGACAAAAGCCGGCATATCATACGGAAAAGATGACCTTATTGTCCCCCCTGAAAAGAAAAAATTTGTTGAGGAAACGCAAAATATCATTGGTGAATATGAACAGCAGTATCTTGATGGACTTATCACTTCAGGCGAAAAATACAACAAAATAGTGGACGCATGGGATAAATGCGGAGATAGGGTCGCCGACGCTCTTATGAAAAGTATTTCGTATGTTGAAAAAGGTAAGCAGCCAAATTCTGCATATATGATGGTTCACTCAAAGGCCAGAGGTTCAATGGCGCAACTTAAACAATCTGCGGGTATGAAAGGTTTGATGACAAAACCAACTGGAGAAATTATAGAGACTCCTATTGTCTCTTGCTTTAAGGAAGGACTCACGGTTTTGGAATATTTCTTATCAACTCATGGAAGCCGCAAAGGTATGACAGATACTGCCCTTAAAACAGCAAATGCAGGATATCTAACAAGACGTCTTGTTGATGTTTCAAATGATTGTGTTGTAAGTGAGGAAGACTGCGGAACTAGCAACGGTATTTTAGCAAAACCAGTTCTTGATGGAGCAAATGTTGTCGTTTCGCTATATGAGAGAATTCTTGGAAGATTTGCAGCAAAAGACGTTGTAAATCCGATTACAAGAAACGTTATTGTCGCAAAAAACAATATGATAGATGAGTATAAGGCAAAAGAAATCATAGAAGCTGGAATAGATGAAGTATACATTAAATCAGTTGTGACCTGCGAATCTAAAAGGGGAGTATGTACAAAATGTTATGGACGTGATCTGGCTCGAGGAATCGTTGTTGGTGTTGGAGAAGCTGTTGGAGTGATAGCTGCTCAATCAATTGGAGAACCTGGAACTCAGCTTACAATGAGGACCTTTCATATAGGTGGAGCAGCTCAAAAAAGTGCTGAGCAATCTAATATTGAATCGTCCATGGATGCCCAAATTTCTTTTAAAAACGTCATATCTGCTGTCAATTGCTCCAAAGAGAGAATAGTATTATCTAGAAAAGCAGAGATAGCTTTGGTCGATACCAATGGTAGGGAGAGAACTTCATACAAAGTTCCATATGGAGCAAGACTTAAAGTTAATGCTGGAGATATCGTAAGAGCAGGACAGATTTTGGTTGAATGGGATCCATATACCATTCCAATTGTTTGCGAAAAAGATGGATATGTTCACTATGTAGATCTAATTGAAGGACAGTCCATGAGAGAAGTTGTTGATGAAACAACTGGTATTTTCAACAGAGTTGTAATTGATTGGAAACAGAATGCAGCTTCTGCTGGTTTGCGCCCTATGGTATGTCTTAAAGATGAAGATGGAAATCCAATTATGCTCGATAACAAACTTGAAGCTAGATATTTCTTGTCTATCGATGCAATCATTAATGTAGATAACGGAGGCAAGGTATTAGCTGGAGATATTATGGCCCGTATTCCAAAGGATGTCATTAAAACCAGAGATATTACCGGTGGTTTGCCAAGAATTTCCGAACTATTTGAGGCTCGTCTTCCAAAAGATCCTGCAGTTATAGCAGAAATAGATGGAACAATTGAATATGGAAAAGACAACAAAACCAAGAGACGTATTATTATAAAGCCAGATAACTCTACACAAAAACCGTTTGAATATTTGGTGCCAAAAGGACGATACATAACTATACGAGAGGGAGATTACGTAAAGAAGGGAGATATTATTGTTGATGGAAATGTCGTTCCTCAGGATATTTTGAGAATTTTTGGAGTGGAGGAGATGGCTAGATATCTCATAAATGAAGTGCAACAGGTATATAGACTTCAGGGAGTTCCAATAAACGATAAACATATAGAAGTGATAATCAAGCAAATGCTACAAAAATGTGAAGTGAAAGATCCTGGAGATTCAACATTTATAGTTGGGGATGAAGTAGATAAGGAAGATCTAATGGGAACCAATAGAGACCTGCTAAAACGCGGCAAGAGACCTGTTATTAGTGTTCCATTATTACAAGGAATAACAAGAGCTTCATTACATACAAAGTCGTTTGTATCAGCTGCTTCATTCCAGGAAACAACAAGGGTCTTAACAGAGGCTGCTATATGTGGAAGAATCGATCGTTTAGTTGGACTCAAGGAAAACGTAATAGTTGGAAAATTAATGCCAGCTGGCACTGGGGGTCTATATAGAGAATGGAAAAAGGAGATGCTACAACATAGTGAAAAAAAGCAACAAGCTGCTTGAGGTGGGGTATCATTATTGTATAGGGAGATGTTACCTCAACTCCTGACAGACTCTAGTATATAACCTCTCCATTATGTAGTATAATCAATAGAGATAGATGTCATAGGTATAGTATAGATATGGAAAGGTTTCTAAATCCAAAGAATGACTTTGCTTTTAAGAAACTATTTGGAGAGGAGAAGCAT
>JAISOC010000001.1 GCA_031275915.1 Holosporales bacterium
AGAGCTTCAAATACCTCACCAGATATTGTATCAAAATGGTCTATAACCCTTATATTTTTGATAGAATTATACCATCTATCCAGCATATTTTTTGCTTGTTCAAGAAGAGAGTAACTGAAATTCAAGGGAGAAGAATAGTTGGACATTAGTAAGGATAACCGTATGACTTCTCCATCATATTTTTCTAAAAGTTCATGCACTGTGAAAAAATTTCCAAGAGATTTGGACATTTTCTCACCATCCACAGTCAAATGACCGTTGTGTATCCAGTATTTTGCCATAGACTGTCTTCCACTTATTGCACATGACTGAGCTATTTCATTTTCATGATGAGGGAAAATCAGGTCTATTCCTCCCCCATGTATATCGAAAAACTCACCAAGATATTTCAAAGACATGGCTGAGCATTCTATATGCCAACCAGGTCTACCAATTCCCCACGGGCTTTTCCAACCTACTTTAAAATTTTCATCAGTTGGTTTCCACAAAACAAAATCTAAACTGCTCTTTTTGTGTTCTGAAATATCAACCCTTGCACCAGATAGCAGTTCATCCGTGTTTTTCCTGGAAAGTTTCCCATAGTCCCTAAAAGAAGAGACATCAAAATACACATGATTATTTGAAACATAGGCATGTTTACTCTCTATAAGAACAGATATCAAATCGATCATTTCTTTTATATGATCTGTAGCCTTTGGTTCAGCATCAGGAAGGAGAACATTAAGAGCTTCTGTGTCACTATGATACATCCTTGTTGTTTCTTCTGTGAGGTCAGTAATACTTATTCCTTTTTCTATGGCCCTAGCGTATATTTTATCATCAACATCAGTTATGTTTCTGACATATGTAACGTTTGAATATAACTTTTTAAGAATTCTGTATAGAACATCAAATACAACCGCAGGTCTGGCATTACCAAGATGGGCCCTGTCATATACTGTCGGGCCACACACATACATCCTCACATTATTGCAGTCAACAGGCTTGAAATCTTCAATTTTGCCGGATAGAGTATTTCGGATTCTAAGATGCATATGAAAAGAACAGAGATATAACAGTCTAATGCTTGATCTTACCACACTTAACGTGTTCTGATTTCAGTTTTCTGTTAGAGTTTTCTATCAGAACTGTGTGTGGCTATTTTTCTCTAAAAATTATTCTTCCTTTGGACAGATCGTATGGAGTCATTTCGACAGTCACCTTATCTCCAACCAACACTCTTATCCTGTTTTTCCTCATTTTTCCAGATGTGTGAGCCAGAATAACGTGCCCATTTTCAAGCTCAACCCTGAACATCGCATTCGGCAAAAGTTCTGTAACGGCCCCATTAAACTCAACTAAGTCTTCTTTAGACATACTATCTGCGTAAAAACTTCTATAATAATATTGTATTTTATAATGCTCTGCCAAGTAAACCAGATTTATGATATAATGGTCACGTTAGTGTGCTTAATTTTTTAAAGAATCGTGGACATTAATAGTTTAAAGGTTCTTTACACCTCGGTTCCAGGGAGATATGCCCTTGCCCTTTTCAACGAGGGGAAAAAGTCGAATTGCCTTGATGATATCCTAGAAAATTTTGATAAGCTCGAAACATTTTTTAAACACAACCAATCAATAAAAAAATTATTAACCAGCAGATGTATCAGTGAAAAAGATCTTGATGCTGGATGGTTATCCATATCTGGATATCTTTCTTTTTGTCCAGTTTTTATGTCTTTTTTGAGACAAGTTGGAAGAAATAGAAGATTTAATATATTGCATAAAATCAGGCATATTTACAGAGTAGCTTTGGCCAAGCACAAAAACAGAAGAAGGGTCGCAATAACCAGTGCTGTTGATCTCCTTCCAGAACAAAAGGACAAGATTAAAAAAGTCGTTGAATCAATGTTCTCCGAAAAGACTATAATGATGTATAAGGTTAACCCTGCAATTTTAGGAGGTATCATAGTTGCTTCAGAAGAAAAAATTTATGACGCTTCCATACGAAACAGGTTGCAGCAAATTGCCAAATTCTTAAGAAACACAAGGATAGAACAGATATGAAACCTAAGGCCGTTGAAATTTCCAGAATCTTGCAAGAAAAGATATCAGAGTTTTCATCTCATGTTGAGGTGGCTGAAACCGGGTATGTTTTATCAGTTGGAGATGGAATAGCCCGTGTATTTGGATTGGAAAATGTGAAATCTGGAGAATGGGTTGAGATTATTTCTGCAGAAAACAATAAATCTGTTATGGGAATAGCCCAAAATCTTGAGGCTGATAATGTTGGAGTTATTATTATTGGGGATGATTCCAAGATAAAAGAGAAAGATTTTGTGAAAAGAACATACAGAATAGTTGATGTGAATGTTGGGAAAGGATTGCTTGGAAGAGTAGTTGATGCTCTTGGAAACCCTATAGATTCTGAGGAATCAGTTGGAGAAACTGTCACATATAACATGGAGAATTCGGCTCCTGGAGTTATAGATAGGCAGTCTATTAATGAACCAGTCTTAACTGGCGTCAGAATTATAGATGCCTTGTTTCCCATAGGACGTGGACAAAGAGAATTAATTATCGGAGATAGACAGACAGGCAAAACTGCTATAGCCATTGATGCCATCATAAATCAGAAGCAATACAACGATTTTTTGCCAGAAAACAAGAAAATGTATTGTATATACGTTGCAATTGGGCAAAAAATGTCCACAGTTGCCAGAATAGTTAAAACTCTCAAAGAAAAGGAAGCTATGCCATACACAATAGTTGTGGCAGCAACAGCTTCAGATCCTGCCTCCATGCAATACATAGCTCCATACACCGCATGCGCAATGGGGGAATATTTCAGAGATAACGGTATGCACGCTCTGATAGTGTATGATGATCTATCAAAACACGCAGTGGCATACAGACAAATGTCTCTTCTCTTGAGAAGACCCCCTGGAAGAGAGGCTTTCCCAGGAGATGTGTTCTATTTGCATTCAAGACTTCTCGAAAGAGCTGCAAAATTAAGTGATGAAAAGGGAGGGGGATCACTCACAGCCCTTCCAATAGTCGAAACCCAATCTGGAGATGTTTCCGCATACATCCCAACAAATATCATATCAATCACAGATGGACAGCTTTTCCTCGAATCTTCTCTGTTTTTTAAGGGCATCAGGCCTGCAATCAATATAGGAATATCAGTTAGTCGAGTCGGATCTGCGGCTCAAACAAAGGCTATGAAGGCAGTATCTGGAAATATTAAAATTGATCTCGCTCAATATAATGAATTATCTGCTTT
>JAISOC010000023.1 GCA_031275915.1 Holosporales bacterium
TTTTCTTTTTTGAGAAACTCATTATAATCCCTGCCAGAAGTAGCGTTAGCGAACGAAGTGAGCAAGCGTACACTCTTACATTCCCTCTTTCTCTCCCCCACAGTATATTTCCTTTTTGGAACGAGAAGAAGAATCCCAGATTGTGAGGTACTTTGTCAAAATCCGCTTTGCGGGAGCTCTTAATGTAATTCAAGTATATTTCTGAAGAATTTGAAAGAGTATACTCAGAGCACTTCACAATCAGGTAGTTTTGAAGCTAATTTAACCTTCGGAAAGCTTGTGCCACAAGCAATCCAGTAATTTAAACCTACCAGTTTGTAATATTGCACGACCATAAAATCACAACAAACTGGATACCGTGGCTAACAGTTGCTAGCCGTGAAACTCATTCACCGGTCATTTGTCGAGCAGGTTTGCGCCGTATCACAAGACGGCTATCTCTTGCTAGCCATCTAAGATTCGTTTTCACTAGTGATGCCTACTAAAGCCCATGTATTCCGCTATACCTGGGAATAAGGACACCAAATTCTGGAGCTTCAGTGATTCTCTGGAAAAACTCCCGGTTATC
Source organism: Holosporales bacterium (assembly GCA_031275915.1). GTDB lineage: Bacteria > Pseudomonadota > Alphaproteobacteria > RUG11792 > RUG11792 > JAISOC01. The sequence continues at coordinate 569 of JAISOC010000023.1, forward strand.
ATCTCTGCGCAATAGATGATACTCCTTATTAATTTTACCATTTCTGGTTGCTTTGCTGCACGATTCGCAATCACCAACGATTCAAAAACATTCATTGCATTGTCTCCTACGTCAGCTTTCTGATTATTGTCAACTTCATCTACTAAACCCCGTAACTTCGTTATACACTCCTTATAAGCATCATCAGAATGATTTTCTAATTTCGACATCAACTCATGCATTATTCGTGCGGTTAATTCAATCGGCAAGATTCCATGAAAACTGCTGGTTACGTCCATTACTTTTTCTCCTCTAAATACCCTATTTCCTGGCTTTAACATTTCGTTAACAGGCCCGTGAATAACATTTACTTTACAGACAACTTCTTTTCCAGACAACAGATTGTCTATAAATTGTTTGTGGTAATCTTCGTCAAAATCATGTATGTTGCTCATCGGATCTCTGTTGGAGGCCATTATGAAAAATATTCTCCAAAAAGGGTCTAGAATATCATCAAAAAATTGCTCGATCGCAACTTCAAGGATTTTTTCCTTTTCTTCTTGGGTTCCATTCAAGAAGTTAGCCCCAGAAAAAACATTTTCAGGAGGGAAATCGACTACAGTTGGAACATTTCCTAACAGTACTCCAAACGCGATCACTGGAATCTCATCTTTCTGAGCTAGTTCTTGCGCATTAATACCAGGAACGCTGGCACATAAAACAACAGCAAACCACGCGATAATAAATTTCAAAAAGCCCATAAAAAACTCATAAAATTTTCCTTAACAGTTTCAGGCTATCAATTTGTTCTTAGAGATACAATAAAAAATTTCACGTCTCACGAACGGCAACGTAGCTACTACATGCAAATTGGGAACTGATAAGGAAAACCAGCAAATTATCGGATATTTGGTCTGTGAGCACAATTTGAATGATGTCCTAGAGTAACATCCAAAATAACGCAAATTTCATTGCGGATGATCTCGTATTTCAGCGCACAGGAGGTACTCGTGCAGTGATTATGATCGCTGTAATGTCAAGCCCGTAGTCTGGTATAATGGAGTTCCTCCAAAAAGGAAGTATACTTAAGGTTTTGTCAGGTTTTGTTGATGTTTCACACATCCAAATTCACAACTTTGGCTGCATTTGAGACTATAAAATCGCGACGAGGTTCAACTACATCTCCCATGAGGATCGAAAAAATCTCATCTGCTTCCTCTGCATGAGTCATTCCAACCTTAAGAAGAGTTCTCGAAGATGGATCCAAGGTAGTCTCCCAGAGTTGATCTGCATTCATTTCCCCAAGTCCCTTATACCTGTTTATAGCCAACCCTTTTCTTCCTCTATCCAGTAATGCATTTGTGAAATTGGTTGGACCATTTATGGAAATCGTAGTTTTTCCATTATCCATATCAAGAATAGAAGCACTCTTGAAAATATGTTCTATTTTATGAAACACTTTTTGAATCGCCTTAACTTCTGGAGAACTAAGCATTTCTTCATCTATCTTAAATTCTTCTGTAACTTCAAATGAAATCTTAAGTATGCTGTTTGTATCCCCATCAATTTCATATCTCACATCATCTGTACTAACATTCTTCAATAATTTTTCGAGTCTCTCGAAATTTTCATTATTCTTTTCGAATAGATATCCGCTTATCAGCAATTTTTCAACTACATCTCTGTTACCAATATATGAGCTGGTTATAGAGGTTATCGTATGCCCCACCCGTATACATATCTCTGCTATATTTTTAAGATCCAGGCCACTTATGCATTCTCCCCCATCTATCATGATTTTTGCATCATTTATAGATTCGTCGAGCAGGTATTCTTCAAAAGCTTTTTCATCCTTCAAATATACAACGGAATTTCCCCTTTTAACTCTATATAAAGGAGGTTGAGCAATGTATAAATATCCCTTATCTATAATTGGTTTCATATGTCTATAGAAAAACGTGAGTAAAAGAGTTCTTATATGACTTCCATCGACATCTGCATCAGTCATGATTATGATCTTGTGATACCTAGCCTTGTCTATATTAAAATCGTCCTTACCAATACCTGTTCCTATGGCAGTTATAATTGTTCCAACTGCTTCAGATGAGAGCATTTTGTCGAACCTAGCTTTTTCAACATTTAATATTTTTCCTCGTAGGGCCAAGATGGCCTGTATTTTTCTGTCTCTTCCGAGCTTGGCTGATCCACCAGCTGAATTTCCCTCAACTATAAATAATTCACTGAGAGTAGGATCTTTTTCCTGACAATCTGCCAATTTTCCTGGGAGAGAGGCTATATCGAGAGCTCCTTTGCGTCTTGTCAGCTCCCTGGCTTTTTTAGCAGCCTCTCTCGCAGAGACAGCCTCTAAAACTTTTTCTATAACAACCTTGCCGAGAGATGGATTTTCTTCGAACCATGTTGAAACTGCCTCTGCCACAACTCCCTCAACAACGGGTCTGACCTCCGAGGACACTAATTTATCCTTTGTTTGTGAAGAAAATTTTGGATCTGGAACCTTAATGGAAAGAACGCAGGTCAATCCCTCCCTGATATCTTCTCCTGTTATAACATTTCTCAGATCCTTCTTTCCTGAGGTTTTCACTGGATTAGCATCCATATAATTTGTAACTGCTCTTGTTAGGGCTGCCTTGAGACCGGCGAGATGTGTCCCTCCATCTGCCTGAGGTATGTTGTTTGTGAAACACAAAATGTTTTCTCTATAGCTGTCTGTCCATTCCATGCTCATTTCAACAACTATCTCAGGTTTCGCGTTGGCATTGCTTGCATTTATTATTTTATTGTGGAGAACATTTTTGCCTCGATCTAAATATTTTACAAAGGCCTCAATTCCTCCTTCATAACACAACTCATTTGAATATATAGGATCACTTCTTTCATCGATGACCTTAATTCTAACTCCTGAATTTAAGAAGGCTAGCTCTCTGATTCTTCTTTCTATCACTACCCTGTCAAATTCTGTGATTTTGAAAACTGTTGGGTCTGGTAAAAATCTCACAAGAGTTCCGGATCTCATCTCTTCATTTTCTGAAATCATCTCCAAATGGCCACTCGGAACTCCATTTTTGAACTTTAAAAAGTATTTTTTGTGATCTTTCCAGATTGTTAGTTCAAGAATTTTTGAGAGGGCGTTAACAACGGAGACACCAACTCCGTGAAGTCCTCCGGAAACCTTATATGAATCTTGATCAAATTTACCTCCAGCATGAAGCTGAGTCATGATAACCTCTGCTGCTGATACTCCCATTTCCTTGTGAATATCAACAGGTATGCCTCTTCCATTGTCTATAACGGAAAGCCAGCCCTCATC
>JAISOC010000046.1 GCA_031275915.1 Holosporales bacterium
ACACATTCTTGCCTTTTCTTGACATGTTTGCTATAATTCCTCCTCAGATTCTGCGTGCAATTTTATGAATTATGGCAACAAAAAGAACATATCAACCGAGTAATTTGGTTAGGAAAAGAAGACATGGGTTTTTGAATAGAATGCTGAGAGTCGGAGGACGGAAGGTAATATCTGCTAGAAGAGCCAAAGGGCGCAAGAGATTAAGCGTTTAAATTTTCATGAATGATAAATACGATCAAAAAGAGATCTGAATTCTCCAAAATCAAGAATAATGGGATATCTGCCAAAACAAAGAGCCTTGTAGTTTTGTGTATGAAGACACATGAAGAGGAAGGGGTTGGCTTCATTGCAAGTAAACGCGTTGGGTGCTCTGTGCTTCGTAATAAGGCCAAGAGGAGGTTACGCCACCTTGTGAAAGAATACGAATCAATGTTCCCCAAGGGATTTTCCTTCGTTTTCATAGCAAATTTCAGAACTCCTACAATTGATTTTCAAGAATTAAGATCTGATTTCATGTATGCTGTTACAAAATCTGTAAGGTTGGTGCGGAATGGTAATAGTTAAGTTAATACGACTTTATCAGGTTCTGTCTATCAACAAAAATCCACGTTGTAGATATGTGCCTTCTTGTTCCTCATATGCAATAGAAGCTATTCAAAAATACGGAATACGAATTGGAGGATATATGGCGATCAAAAGAATTATAAGATGTCACCCTTTTGGGGGAAAAAATAAAAACTTTGGATACGATCCGGTGCCATAGAGACTTATGCATCATATGCTTTGCAATGTTGGTTAAGATCACTACTTCAAACATACACGCCTTCAACGTGAAATGCACACAGGCTTTGTATAAGGAGCACATTTTTTGACTCAAAATCTTAAAAAATTCGAAAATTTTTCTCACTTGTTAACGGAAAATTAATCTTTTTGTGCTATTTTTTCCCATCCCTAACCCCCGCCCGCCACTCATGGGGCTTGTGCTCACCCCTTCATCTATGCATCAGCATAGCTTCAGCTTATCATAAAAAGATTAAAAGTACGTTAATTTCTGAAAAATTTTTTTGGTTATAAGATCCCTTCCATACTAAACACATATGAGCTACCTCTGTTCCATGCTCCAATTTATTTGATTCTCTGTATTTTTGGCATTTTTATAAAGAATGGTTATTGTAGGGCATGGGTGAAAGTTATCTATTTCGTTAATATAAAAACTAACTGCCTGATTTGTTATTTTTTTCAAAGAGAAAATACATTGATTTCTGCCATACGTTACGTATACAGACGAAGAATTGAGTTGCTCAATCTCTGCGTATTTTGCCATAGCGATTCTAATAAATATTTCAGAATCAGATGATGTATATATAAATTCAGAAACATTTAATATTGGCAGGTGCAAATCTAAGGATATCTCTCTTCTGATTGCAAATTGAAAAGCCCTTTCAAAATTGATGACTTCGCAAGAATACCTTATTTCTTTGTCATTTCTTGATCTAGATATGTTTTTAGCAACCTCTCTATGCAGCCTAATTCTCCTGTTTTCTGCAAGAATTGATATATCGGATTTGTTTATTAAATGATCTGTTTGAAAACTGGCTTCAAAGTCGAAGATATTGAGTCCAGGAGCAGAAGAATCGTTGAAAGGAGATTTAACTCTTGATACTTCATTATTGATTATCACAACAGATTTCTTTGTTGAAATTCTATCAAATCCTCTAATGTTTCCCCTATTTTCGTTTGGCAAGTGATTTTTTATATGAACTAAAGAAAGGGCAGTATCGATTATATTCCCCCTGCATTGAAACATCGATTCCAAACGAGAGACAAGATCTCCTGTGTGATGCGATATACATCCATCTCCCATTCTCAAAAATCTTACAACTAATGCCATATTTTCTAATATATCAGAGTGAAAATCGATATCGGTATTTCTGAGAGCGAAGCGAGTCTCTAAAAGCATTCTGAAAACATTGAAATGAGAATTTGGGTTTCTCGTTATATATATTCCTGTTCCTCCTATGAAATTTTCTTTAACAATTTCAAATAATTCCTCAGCAATATTTCTTATTTGTTTTTTACGAACGTTCTTCATAGAACACATGCAAAATAGTATTGCTCTAAGAGCAGCAATCTTAACGATAGGATCATTCTCTGAAATATACATTTTGGATATGTGAGAATACTGCATAGATATGCTGGAAAGTATCTCTTTCTCAAAGTCATCATCAGCTCCTGCAGCAAAAAAAGAATATGAAAGCATCCAATTTACAATTCTTTCAGAAGTAATATCGACATTCCAAGCTATTGACATCCAAAATTTCTTTAAACTTTTGTAGTTCTTTATAAAATTATAAATCCAATTTCTTATGTGCTTTCTCGCATTTATTCCTCCAACTGTTTTTACATCTCTGATCCAAGCAAAACTATTTATGTATAAAAAGACAGGTAATGGGGCATCACTCTTGCACCCAATAACATCCATCATATCGAATTCAAAATCTTTGTATTTCAGCTTCAAGTTTCCACTCAAAAAATCTTTACCATTTGAAGAATTTCCAGCCCACGGGTCATTTACAAATTTTTCAGTGTCGAATATGGTATGTCGTTTATCCAAGGATAAGCCATACAACAAACTACCCTTTGCGAGCGAAGTCTTCGCTTGATTGTATGTCTGCCGTATTCTTCTTATTTTCTTTTGCATCTATGAAGGACCATCTTTCCCCATCTGCATAATACTTTCGTGATTCTACAACACATGATTCGAAACACTTCCAAGTTACACCTTGTGAATGTGAACAGATACATGTGGCTTCTTGCTAAAATATTTAGACATCAAACGTTTTACTGAGTGTTTCACGCGTTCTTTCAGGCTATCTATATCCGTATTTGCATACAGGGAAACTTCATTTGTAACAATTTGATATATGAGAGTACGTACTTTGTTTTCTAGCTCCCTTGTAATATATATACCACTTACTACAATATCAGGAGCATTCATTAAATTGTCATTGCGATCAATAATAAAGCTAACTCCAACATGACCATTGTGGGACATAATAGCTCTTTCTTTAATTGTTTTTCCGTTAATCTCAACAATGTCCTTTCCATCGATACAATTCAATACAACATCTTCGCGGCCTATTTTTTGAAGTTTTCTATTTTTCAGAGAAATTATGTCTCCTGATTCAGCTATAAGCACTTCACTAATACCATTTTTCAAAGCAAATTTTTGATGTTCATGCAACATATATGGATCACCATGAATTGGAATTAAGCTCTTTGGTTTTGTCCACTTATACATCATAGATATGGCTTCTTTGTTTGGGTGTCCAGACACATGTATGTCCTTGTGCGTATCGCTTGTTACTATTTCAACTCCCCTCTTAATTAACAAATTTTGCAATTCTCTGATCCCCAGTTCATTTCCAGGAATAATTTTTGATGAAAAAACAACAACATCTTTATCTCCGAGCTTAACGATTTTGTTTTCTCCCCTGGCAATTTTATAGAGAGCAGATCTGGATTCTCCTTGAGATCCTGTGCATATAATTGCGACTTTGTGTGGGGGCATATCCACAGCCTCATTTTCATCGACAATAGAACTAAGCCCAGCCTTAAAGTTTTTTGAAAAATATGTGGTTTTAGAAACAGCATCAATCATTCTGTGCATTGATCTTCCAACAATTGCAATTTTTCTTCCTTCTTTTCTTGCGACACTTAATATGGTTTCTATACGAGCTAAATTTGAAGCAAAGCAAGTGATTGTTATCCTCTTGTTTTTATGCTGTTTAAATACTTTTATCAATCCGTTTTTGACGTCTGTTTCTGAGCCTATATTTTCATCATTCATAACATTTGTTGAATCACAGAGAAGACAATCTACTCCGTCCTTCCCTATTTTTTCCATACGTTTTGTATCGATTTTGTCCCCTATAAGCGGAGTTTCATCGATTTTCCAATCTCCAGTACAGAAAATATTTCCTGCTGAGGTTTTAATATATATTCCGCAGGACCCCACAACCGAATGTGCCAGAGGTACGAATTCTATTTTGAAAGAGCCAACATCAAATGGTTCTGAGGGCCCAACTATATGTATCGGAACTTTGTCTCTATTCTCCGTTTCAGAAAATTTTTGACGAAGAACAGCTGCTGGAAATTCTGTGAGGTATATAGGGCATTTCAGTTGTTCCCATAAATAATGAATTGATCCTATGTGATCTTCGTGAGCATGAGTCACAAATATTCCCTTGAGACTATCCCTCATTTTTGCAGGATATGAGACGTCTGGAACCAAGATTTCTATTCCATATTTATCGTAGAAAGATATTCCTAGATCCACCATAATCCATTCCTTGTCATGCCCAATCATTGTGCTGTTGGCCCCAACTTGTTCAAGCCCCCCAAGCGGCATTATTAATAACTCATCTTTTTTTGCAAACATTTTCCCATTTCCTTTATAAAAATATTTATATTATTTTTTTAAATTATTAAAAATTATTTTTGATTCCCAATGTATCATTAAGATTGTAATACAAAGCCTTGATATTTTCAATAGTTTGAGAAAAATTGTATAAGTTCATAAGATATGAGACAAAATTGGGGCCTCTAGAACATGGCATTTAATGTAGCATACTCCGGAACAATACAGTATTTCTTTTGTGCAAGAACACAAGGAAGCCCGTGTTCTTGCCTATTGTATATACACCATCATGTTTTCAAAACAATCTGACTCAACTCTTAAGCAGCTGGCATGTGAGTTTGTGTTTCGGATTCTGTTGATATTCCACACGCTTTAAGGACTTTTTCTAATTTTTCCACCTCCTCTTCCATATCCTGCCTCTTCATTTCAGGAAGTGGCCTCTCTGATTCTTCCATTTTTTGCATTTCCTTTTCAAAAAACAGTTCAATTTCTTTCGAGAGTCGTGTTATTTCTCTCCCCACT
>JAISOC010000048.1 GCA_031275915.1 Holosporales bacterium
TCGGATTGTATGAAGATCCTGTTTGTGGATCAGCTCATTGCCGCCTGGCCTATTATTGGGGAAATTTACTTGGGAAGCGTGAAATGATTGCTTTTCAGTCTTCTTCCAGAACTGGAGTGTTGAAAATAGGTTTAGTCGAGGATAAAGTTGTAATAGGAGGCAGAGCCGTCACCGTTGCTGATTTCGATTTGAGTTTTCTGTGATATACTCCATCTAATTAACAAACATATGATCTATTGCTTCATCTAAAGAAGTAAATTTATTTATAATATTTTTAATCTGTCTTTTAAGCCAACTCCAGAATTTCTCTATAGGATTAAGATCTGGACTATATGGAGGTAAGTTGACCAAGCTCAAACACATGTGAGACAAAAGTGATGATATTGTGTAGTTTTTGTGCCAGCAGTAGTGCGCCAACGAACAGAGTGAGCAAGCGTACACATATCCAATCAAAATCGATCTTCCAATAGGTGTTAAAAATACAAGCAGAGCTCTGTTCTTTAAAACATGGCCATTGTGAGGATGTAATTAAATAGCAAAATCAGGATGGAGGAGGCGACGACGGAGTTGGTGGTGGCTCTTCCAACTCCCTCCGCTCCTCCCTTTGATACAAATCCGTGATAGCAACCCATGGAACAGACTATAAATCCAAAACAGGCTCCCTTAATGAGTCCTGAGATAATATCGAAAGCTGTCATGTTGCTAAATGTTTGGAAAATGTAATTTGAAGAATTGAATCCAAAATTATAGATGCACACAAGATATCCTCCAAATATTCCTATGATATCGTCGATAAGCACAAGGAAAGGAAGAAGAACCATTCCTGCTAATATCCTTGGAAATGCCAGATATTTATATGGATTTACGGACAGAGTTGTCATTGCATCTATTTGTTCTGTAACCTTCATAGTTCCTATTTCTGCGGTCATGGAAGCTCCAAGGCGTCCTGCTACCATTAATGCAGTGAGGACTGGCCCCAATTCCCTCACCATAGCCAGCATCACAACACTTGGTATTGCATTCTCTGCAGAAAACTTGGAAAATCCGCTATAACACTGAAGAGCCATGGCCATTCCTGTGAATATGGCTGTTAACCCAACAACTGGCAGGGAAAAATATCCAATTTGCACAGTTTGATGCCAAATTTGTTTCCAATAGAAGGGCGGAATAAGCCCATAGAACATACTTTTGAAAAGAAAAATAGAAATACTTCCAGCGGATGATAAAAACGACAAGAACAATCTTCCGACTCTCTCAAGAAAAGTTATTAGGATCATAGAAACAACATACTGACTATCAAGCTAAGCGGTAATATTATACCAAAGGACCACAACATATACCCAAGAAATGATGGCATTTTAAATCCATGTTTAATGGCAAAGGAGCGCACCATCATATTTGGAGCATTTCCAATATACGTCATTGCTCCCATAACAACTGAGCTTATTGATATGGCTCTTAAAATGTCTGGATATCCGAACATAAGCTCATTTGCCTTGCCTCCAGCCATATTAAATAGCAAAAAATAAGAGGGAGCATTATCCAGGAACGAGGATGCCGTCCCACATGCCCAGAAATATGAAGTAGCTCCACTCATATATTTGCTTATTTCCCCAGAGAGTTGGGTGAGTTTAAAAACAACTGGGGCAATTACAACAAATATAACAAAAAAAGTGAGGGCGACTTCTTTGAAAGGAGCAAAATCTATCTTGGGTCCCTTGTGATTTCTGAGAGATATTCCGCAGAACACTAAGAGAAGAGCGTTCTTCAAAATCATATTAAAGTCAAAAAACAAAACAAAAACTGTGAGAATAACCAGAAAAATATTTAAAAATCCAGTGATTTTAATGGAGAATTGTTCATGAATACTCAGTGCTTCTGCAAGATGTCTATCCTTCTCTCTTTTCATTATGAAATGATCTATGAAATATAAAATGCTGAGGCACGAAAAGACGTAAAATACCCATATTCCAGATAGGTTCTTCGCACACCAGAAAAAATCAACCCCATGAAGATAGCCAAGGAGAAGGGGAGGATCTCCGAGAGGACTCAGTAGTCCCCCTATGTTTGCCACTAAAAATATAAAGAAAATGATTAGATGTGCCTTATTTTTTCTGGAATTATTCATGGCTATAAACGGTCTCAAAAAGAGCATAGAAGCTCCAGTTGTTCCAATAACAGAAGCAAAAAAACTGCAAACTCCCAAAAAAATCACATTATTTACGGTACTCGGTTGAGCTTTAATATTTATATGTATTCCATGACTCAATGTGTATAGGGTAAACAACATGATTATAAAGGGAACGTAGTCCTCTGTTAAAACATGTTTAAATATTGGGAATGCATTGTGTATTAGTGAAAATGTCAAGACAACAGAAATCGCAGCAATTCCAAACAATGCTGAAATTTCCAATCTGTGCCAGAAGGATGGGCAAATAAGAGGCATTATGGCCAAGGATAATAAAACCATGGCAAGAGGAAAGGATAGAATAATAAGGTCGTTCATTTATTTGTTTTTAAATACACAGGAATGCCTACGATTATAAATATAAACAGCACCATTATGGAACTAATTATATCCTGTATCACGACAAATATACAAAAGAGAATGGCAAACATCGAAAGTAAATATGCTTTTATTTTTTCTGTTGTTCGTGTTTTCCATTGATTTATCATTTTTATGTATGAAATGCAGCATATGATATACACAAAGAGAAAAATACTGACAAGAATTCCTATAAGATAATCTAGTCCATCTGTTCCATATATTTGTTCAACTATGAAAAATGGGATAATTCCAAAGGCAGCCATAAGAAGAGATGCAACAGGAGCTCCATTTCTGTTGGTTTTTCCAAAAACAGGGGGGAAAAGTCCATCATCTGCTGCTCCTTGAGCTATTTGTCCTCCCGTTAATGTCCAGGCGTTAAGAGTTCCAATGCAAACAATAATGGCCAAAATCGATACAAGGATATTACTAAATCCGCCAAATATACTCTCTGTTGCAAGTGCATATGGTGCTTTTGAGTGCAACAAAGTCTCAAATCCACTGATTCCAAATACGGCCACGGAATTTATTATAAATATCAGGGCAACGCAGATTGTGCCTATAATAAGAGCCCTTGGAATAGTTTTCCTCGGATTTCTGACATTTCCTGCTGGAGCTGTTGCACATTCAACTCCTATAAATCCCCAACAAGTTAATAAAGCTGTCTTTGCAATTGTGCTGACATACGATCCTCCAATCGATCCTCCAGTATTTGTAATTTCTGTGAAATGATCTGCATTAAAAGATGTGAACAATGTTATTGGAATCAAAAGAAGCGGCACCACTTTTATGAATGTGAAAATTGTTTCCGCTATTCCAGAAAAACGTATTCCCATTATGTTTATATAAGTTATTGCAAATAAAGTAACAATTTCTGTGAGAACAATCTGAAAAGAATTGAGTTCTCCAATTATATTGCACAGATAATAAATAGTTGTTACAAGCAGTATTGAGTTACTCGACCATGAGATTATCCAATATATCCAAGCTGTGAAAAATCCAAATTTTCTGCCAAAAGCTTCCATGACATACACATGTGGACCTCCATTTTTCGGAAGATGAGCAGAAAGGTCTGCAAAAATAAGAGCAAGAGATATGGCTCCACACATTGAAACTACCCATCCCCATAGGCCTATTGGCCCAAAAGGAGCCAAAAGTGATGGGAAAACAAAGACGCCAGAACCAACCTGACTGCCTATAACAATTGATATTAATGATAAGAAGCCAAGCTCTTGCTTACTCATGCAGTAACTCCCTCTGGGTGGCTATACACTCTATGAGTCTTATTTCTCTCATTTATTATGTTCTCCTCAAACTTCTTCACATCTTCAAATGTTATACTATTTATAATATTTTTAACATTTTTTATATCATCTGTGCTGTATTTTAAAACCTTGTTTTGCAAAACATAATCAAACATTTCTGTTGGGTTGTCTTTCATAATGTCTATATTATTAAGGATTCTCTTCTTATTGGCTTCGAAATTTTCCTTTGTTATTGGAGAATTTTTAACAACATTATCTATATCAGCTTCCATATCCAGCATTTTTGTATTTTCACGAAGAGATGCTTGTATGCAAACAAAAGCTTTATCAAAAGCATTCAGGATGATATCTCCATCAATCGAATATACCTTGTTTTCCCTATCTATAAATTTCTTTGCCATAACTGATCTTGAGGTTCCGCAGAGAGAGTCAATTGCTATCTTGGCTGTGTAATATTTTTTGAGAGTATCAACATTTGACCTGTCGAATGTGTAATATATGGAGAGATTTCTGGTAGTAACCTGCTTAGAAGCTCTATCCATTGTATATTTTATATTTAGATCCTTTGGATCAAGCACCCTCTGTCTGTTTATCTCATGAGTCTTCTTTATGTATTTAAATGTTTTCTCAACTTTTTTAAAGGCCTCTTCCTGAGTTATATCTCCGACTATTAATACAGTCGCATTGTTTGGGGCATAGAATCTATCGTAGTGTTTCTTGAGGGAAAGTCTGCTATAGGCTTTTATATGATGGGGGTATCCTATTCCGATATATGAATAATTTGAGTGAAGATATAGGATTTTGGGCAAGGCATCACAGATATATCTTTCTGTTGGATTGGCATCACACCTCATATTTCTCTCCTCAGCCACAACATTTCTTTCAGATACAATATCGCTTTCATTGAGTTCCAGATTCACCATTCTGTCTGCCTCGATTTTCAAGTCAACATCCAGAAACTTTTTATTGAGTATGTAATGATAGAAGGTGAAATCATCTCCTGTTCCAGCATTTACGTATGAATTGTATTTTTTAGTTAAATAATTAAGTTTTTTCATGGATATATTTTTTGTTCCCTTGAACATCATGTGCTCAAGGAAATGGGATATTCCAATTTTACACATTGGATCATCTGCGCACCCAACATCATATATAATCCCAACTCTGATAACTCCATTCGATTTTAAGGGCACAACTATAATTTTTAATCCATTTTCCAGGGCTGTTTCAAAGATCTCTATATCCTGCTTGTTGGAAGTGTGATCAGCCTTCGCAGTGTTACTTATAGCACTCAAAGATAGCATAAGCATGCAAATAGTAAGCCCCAGATTTCCAAAAATTAACGTACTCTTAACCTTTTTATGATAAGCTGAAGCTATGCTGATGCATAGATGAGGTAGTGAACACGAGCCCACAGAGAGGTGGGCGGGGGCTAGGGATGGGGAAAAAAAACACAAAAATGTTAATTTTCCGTTAATAAATGTGACCAAATTCAAACACATATGAGACAAAAAAGATGATACACTCAAATCGTTTTTCAACCAAGTAATTTTGAAACCAATTTAGTCTGAGAGGCCTGTGCCACAAGCAATTTAATAATTTAAGCCTACTCGTTTGTGACATCGCACAACTATACTATTGTTGGTATGAGAGGAGCACTCTCTTAGTATATTGAGAAATATAATACTCATAGATTTCACTTTAACTTGAAAGGTATGACCCCTATGGAGTATATAAATGCCATGTTCTAGAGGCCTCTGTTTTGTCTCATATCTTATGAACTTATACACATTCTTGCCTTTTCTTGACATGTTTGCTATAATTCCTCCTCAGATTCTGCGTGCAATTTTATGAATTATGGCAACAAAAAGAACATATCAACCGAGTAATTTGGTTAGGAAAAGA
>JAISOC010000049.1 GCA_031275915.1 Holosporales bacterium
CCATTATTATCACGCTACCATCATCCGCTGTCGCCCCTCCCACACCACTTCCTGCTATCATCAACGCTGGTAGTACCAACAGACACTTTACACAGTTTTTCATAATTAGTTCTCCAAAAAACAACCTCTTCTCTTTAATAAGAGTATCATATTACAATTCTTTTCGTAAACTATAAATTTTCATATGTATAGGTTCATAAGATATGAGACAAAATAGTGGTATTCAGGGCAAAGCTGATATAGCCCACTGGAGTGATCCTATTTTTCACCTTTTTTTTCAAATATATTCTGATTCTCTCCAAAACACGAGATATACATTTGGTCAAATTTACCATTTTGCCCCCTATAAAACACAACATATTCGTCGGTGTCGTAATAGTTTTCACACATTTCACTACATCTAAATTTGAAAATATTATTATTAACATGCTCTATTTTTGCCTTTCTTATGCCATTATCTATAATTAAACAATCTTTTTTTGTATAAACTTTTATGTCGCTGTATATTTTACAGGTGTAAGTTCCAGAATACTGATCTAGTGCAGCATGAGGTCCTGGATTATTTTCCTCATATGTTTTTTGTATAACTTCTCGTTCTTTTTTGGATCGAGCTTTGTGATCAATTTCAAATTGGGCCCAATCCACATCTTTAAAATTGAAGCATATATCAAAAAATTTCCAAGTCATGAGTTCAGGAAAGGTTGTAACTGCAACACTTCCAAAATTACACATCACACATATGGAAATATCATCTGCAAGAGAAAAAGCGAGGAAGGTGCTGGTTCCATATACTCCTCCCATATGAAACCAAATTCTGTGAGCATTTAAGCCATTATCAGAGAACAAGGCATTAAAAAATCCCATTCCATAGTGAATATCACTGAGTCTATTTGGAGGAAAGCTTAAACTATCATCTTTAATATCTTCTATTTTGACTTGGTTCGATGAAAGTTCTTCAAAAGTTTTCGTTGTAGTTACTAAAGATTTATCAACTGAACCTTTTCCAAGTAACATCTTTAACCATACTCCAAGATCCTCTATAGACATTGATACTCCAGCCGTTGCTATAACTCTTTGAAAATAATCATTTTGTTTCAGAGGAACAACTTTGTCCATGAAAGTCGTGTGAGTAGTGGTTATTTTTTTTCTTTTGATAGAAAAAATATTTTTTAAAGTATGCCAAAATCCATATCTTTTAATGCTGTGTTTGAAAAGCTCAAACCAAGATCCAGAAACGTATAACGGCAAAGCACTTGTGTTTTGTAATTGTAATTTTGAAACTATGTATTCTTCAACAAGCTGCTCATAGGTTTTCCCCGTGGCTCTTTCTAAAACATCTTCTATTATTCCAAAAATTATATTTTGATAACCATACTTTTTTCTAAAACCACTTACATTGTTGATATATCTCAGGGAATTCATCATTTGTTGTTTTGTATGTCCGCTGCTCCATAAGGAATCTGCGAGAAAATGTTTAAACCCAGATCTATGAGAAATTAGATCCCTTATCGTAAATTTTGAGGAAATATCTTCATTTCCAATGAAAAAATTGGGCAAATATTTTCTAACCTTATCATCAAAATTAAGCTTACCTTCATCTATCAAAGCTCCAACTATTATAGCAGTCACATTTTTTGTAAGGGATGAGAGAGCGAACATTGTGTCTTTTTCAACATTCTCTCCATTCTCATTTGCTATTCCAAAACATGCAGTATGTACAATTTTGCCTTTTCTTGCGACTACAAATGCAGCTCCAGGAACTCTTAGTTTTTTCATTGCTTGCCTAAAATGAGGCTCCAAAGCCATGGCAGACTGCTTAACTTGTTCATCTGAAATAGAGGCTGCATAGCTAACTGAAATCAGGAGAACAAAAACTACAATTTTTTTAAAAATTCCTAACATTTCTCTATAATTTCCCAAGCGTTAACCAAATATTAACCATATCAGTAGTATACATGTTGTTGTAAGCAGTGTGAAATTTTTTGGTGATTTCGGTATGTTTATTAACGGAGTTAAAATCACTATTACTATATGTGTAACAATTATGGTGAGTTGTGTGCTATTCATATCATATTCAGAATATGTAAATAGGTATTCCCTAGTATCTGCTCCCGATAACAGTATTTATATTTTTGACAAGAAAAGCCATGCCCTCAACAGATGCAACGACTCTGGATGTCAGGCCATAGAAACAAAGTTGCCAGCTTTATCGAATTTAGGCATTACAGATCAAATAGTTAATACATCAAGCAAAATGTTTGGAGACTCAGAAAAATCTATGCCAGAGGAAATTGTAAAAGTGGAGGCAAAACCGGCAAGTGCAGAGAAAGCCAAAGGTAAAGCGAAAACGAAGACGGAAGAAGAAGAAAATGATGATGAGGAGGAGGAAGAGGAAGAAGAAGAGAAAAAAACTGTATTCAAACCAGAAGAAAAACAAACAGAGCAAGTCCGGCAAATAAAAATGAAATCATAGAGGAAGCCACATTATATGGGGAACCCAGAACTCAGAAAGAACACATCACATACGAGGACAAGAATTTGGTTGCGGGGGCTGGATTTGAACCAACGACCTTCAGGTTATGAGCCTGACGAGCTACCAAGCTGCTCTACCCCGCTATCAAGTAAGGTATTCTACATCATGGTACACAACGTGGCAAGCCCTCTTGCACGAAAAAGAATTTCATACGAAGATGACGACCCATTTTATTTGTCTATCCATATGTAATGTCATCTTGGAATGGATTATCTGGAAAACTTTGCTATGATTAGCCATATCAATTGTTGTTCATAAAACAGGTTCATGTTGGATTTCTTCAAAGATATTAGTTTTTCAGAATTTTGCTGGAATCCGACATTTATATTGGCATTTTCATTTTTGATTATCTGTTTGTTGATTTTCATGTATTACAAACTTTGGAAAGAGAAGAAACAAACTGATTACTATTTGGACGTTGTAAGAAGTGTTTCAAAGGCCATATGCAAAAACCACGAAATAGTTGCTTTTGATGAATATGATATGGTCGCATATACAACTCATCCATCAACGTATCAAAACAAAAGAGATTTTCTGAGGGTTTTAAGGGGAAGAATTAATACATCTCCAGAGTTACAAAATTTTCAAAATGCAGTTGAAAACGGAAGCAACAAGAGTGAACTTTTGAGTGGTTCTGGAAATGGGCTTCCAAATAGCACCAGAAAATGGATGGCTATTGGGAGTGCTGTTGACGGTATGTTCGTTGTAATTTTGAGTGAGATTACCAAATATCTTGAAGAGATAGAAAAGATTGAACGAAATTACGAAAGATTAGAGATGTTTCTCGACAAATTTCCGTTTGGAATATTCTATGTAAACAATCTTGGGATGATCACTGGAGCTAATAGCACTTTTGCTTCGCTTCTGGTTATTAACAGGGACAGAATGATCGGCCTGCCTATCTCAGAATTTATAGAAAACTTTAATTACAATATGATAGAACAAAAACCGACTAGCGTGGTCATAAAACCCCGCTTTTCAACAAATTTTAAAGCCTTACTTGTGAAATTTACATCCTCCTCGAATGTATCTTATGTAGGACAACCATGGATATTATTTAAAGTTGGACAATATTCATTGGAAAATTGTTCCACAAATGATAATGAATTTTTGGATCAAGAATCTTTTGTTTCAGCTCCTGTTCCATCTGTTATTACAACAACTTACGGTGAAGTTATAGCTCTAAATCCCGCATTTGCGACTCTCATACAAGACAAAATGGTTTTGGATAAATACAAAATAGTGAAACCTGGAGCCAACATTATAGATTACATACGTAAAGGTGAAGATTTATCCGACTATTTGAAAAAAATATATAGTATTAAAGGAAATCCACATCCAATTGAGATAAAATTTATAGGAATTGATATAACAGCAATGGCTTATATCAACAAATTGGAAGTTCCCAAATCGCTAAAGAGAAAAGATAAGTTAGTTCTTATTCAACTCGTTGATATATCAAGCCAAAAAAGACTTGAACAACAATTTATTCAATCTCAAAAAATGCAGGCAGTTGGACAATTGGCTGGAGGTATTGCACATGACTTCAATAATCTTTTAACAGCTATGATAGGATTTTGCGATCTGCTTTTACAAAGATATACCCCAAATGATCCTTCATATGGAGATGTTATTCAAATAAGACAAAATGCCAGTAGAGCTGCAAATTTAGTTAGACAACTGCTGGCTTTTTCAAGGCAACAAACCATGAAACCCAAGGTTCTTTCAATAACTGAAGTTTTGGCAGAACTGACTTCATTACTTAGAAGACTCATTGGAATAGGAATAGATTTTCAAATAATTCATGGAAGGGATATATGGCCAGTCAAGGTTGATAACAGCCAACTTGAGCAGGTCATTATAAATCTGGCTGTAAACGCCAGAGATGCTATGGAAAACACTGAAAATTCTAAACTTATTATAAAAACTCAAAATTTTGTGGCAAAAGATAGTTTTAAATGTGTTTATGATACAGCCCATGCTGGAGAATATGTTTTAATTGAGGTTATAGACAATGGATCTGGAATAGATCCAGAAATTATTGAAAAGATATTTGAGCCATTTTTTACGAAAAAGGGCACCAAATCTGGAACAGGTCTGGGGTTGTCAACTGTATATGGAATAGTAAATCAAACAGGTGGCTTTGTTAATGTGAATTCAATTGTTGGAAAAGGATCAACACTACAAGTGTATCTACCAAGATACTATGGAAAAGAATCGGTGCAGCTTACTCAACCAGAACAAATTGCGAAAGATCTGAGTGGATCAGAGACAATTTTGCTTGTTGAAGATGAAGATGCAGTTAGGATGTTTTCTGCAAGGGCTCTTCGAGACAAAGGATATAAGGTTCTCGAAGCTAGCTCTGGAGAAGAAGCCTTGAAAATTGTGAGAGATGGAGAAAAGTTTGATTTACTTATAACAGACGTTATGATGCCACGCATGGACGGTCCAACACTCAATAAAAAAATGCGAGAGATTATAAAAAATCTAAAAACAATTTTCATATCTGGGTATGCAGAGGATACTTTTAGAAAAGATTTGGATAAAGATTCTGGAATACATTTTTTGCAAAAACCGTTTACTCTCAAAGATTTAGCAAGCAAAGTTAAGGAAGTGATAATGGAGTAACTTAAAATTATTTGAGAGTGTTATATATTGCACCAATGTTTTGCAGGAACTGACAACTAAATGTTCAGTATGTGTATAGGAAGAAAGAGAAGGTAGGAGTGTACGCTTGCTCACTCTGTTCGCTAACGCTACTTCTAACAGTATTTATAGAAGATAAGATACTACTCAAGAGCCAAAAAAAATTATAAAATAGTAAAAAAACGGTGTAGTATAAATTTAAGAGATGTTTTTTTAGCTTGGGGTATTATGAAACATATATTACCTGTACTTAGTGCAGTCGGATTCTTTTTAATACTATTATCGTCAGTGGAATCTGCTGTACAACCTTTAGCCTTTGAAAACTCAGTAAATGTACAGTATTTAGTTGAATTGCACTGTATTCGTAATTCAATTCTGCTTGAAGAAAATAGTAAGAAAAAAATTGAAAATAGTATCAATACAAATCTCAGTATTATAAATCAAACAATAAATAATCCAGAGGATGGTGAAAAGGACACTGATCAAATTTGCGAGGCTGCGTTACACCTGCATAATTTAGGTGTAACAGGGTTCTCCAGCGTTATTAATAATTCTTTAAAAACAAAAAGACGACAGAATGAAGTAAAATCTGGAGAAGATTTGTGGACACCTCCAACTTTTCCACAAAGAGAAGCAACTACTCAAATTAATTCTTTCGAATATCATGCCTCACGTTTAGCAAAATTGTTGAATAAGTACCTCGAATACAAAACTTCGGAAGAACGCAATCCAGGGGATAGCTATCTCACCAGGATTTTAAGTGAAAAATCAAATATTGGTGATACAATTCGAATGATTAAGGGATTATTACCGAAAGTAAATAAGAAATGACATCTTTGAAGAAATTAGATAGACCGTTTTTGGATAAAATTGTTGTGCGTTCAACGTACTTTAGTAACTATGAAGAGTATGTTTCTTCCATCATAGATGAGATAGGGAACATACTCTCCTGTCGTTTAAAAAACAAAGAAAACAGTTCATTCAACTATGGAATCTCAGATATTTTGTCTGTCGGAAGTGATAATGACAATCTCGAAAAATTTAAACTTGAATGCCAAAATATTGTTAAAAAACTCGAGCCAAGGATATCTGATATCGAAATTACAGATATAGATTCAAATAATAAAACTCAAACTATGGAGCTAACAATGGTTTGTATTTTAAAAGAAACTGGGCAAAAGATTTATCCAAAAATAACAATATAGTATTTTCCTTAAGGAAAGGATACTTATGGTGATGTTCATACATAAAACGGAAGACCCTTATAGTTGTCTGAAATAGCTTCATTGTTTTTTTACAGATTTGCGTCATTTATTTATGAAATTTTAAAAGGTAGCACTTATAATGGAGTATTGCCATTATGTCTTTCTGGTTGATATGTGAGTGGGAGAATTTCTAGATAACAAAAGATATAGTGAAATATTTAAAGAACTCGTTGATGAGTATATAGAGACTGGTCAGCCTGTTGGTTCCAAAACAATTTCGAAACGCATGGGAAGTTCTCTTTCTTCTGCGACTATAAGAAACGTTATGGCTGATTTGGAGAATTTGGGAATATTGTGCTCCAAACACACTTCTTCTGGAAGAAAACCCACGGAAAAAGGGTGGAGATATTTCGTAAATACCTTTATAGAAATTTCCAACGATCTTCAAAATGCCTATGCTAAGCATATGGAAATGATCGAAAAAACGTCTGAAAACAGAGATATTTCAACAATTTTGGAACAAATCTCCAATATGTTATCCGAGTTATCGAATTGCGCTAGCGTTATTTTAACTCCGACAATTAATGATAAAATAGTTCGATTCATAGAATTTGTTTTACTTTCACCTGGTAAAGCCCTGGTTATAATAATTTTTGATAATGGAGAAGTTGAAAATAGATTAATAGAGATCGCCAGAGATATTTCCGGCTGCGTTCTGGAAACTGCCTCAAAATACCTAAACACAAGGTTAAGCGGATTTACCTTGTCAGAAATCAGAGATATCGTTCATGATGAGTTTATTTCTCAAAAAGAGGGACTTGATGAAGCTGTCAATGATTTGATAATGCAGGGAATAGGCATGTGGGCAAAAGAAGATGATAACGACACAGACAATCGCAGATTGATAGTCCAGGGCCTCTCGAATTTGTTATCAGAACCCAGTGAAATTGGGAATATAAAAACTCTTTTTAGTAAACTTGATGAAAAAATTACAATAAAAAACTTGTTGGACGAATCAATAAACGCTCAAGGAATTCAAGTATTTATAGGATCGGAAAATAAAGAGTTCAACTTGGAAGGGTGCTCTATGATAGTTTCTCCATATTCCAATTCCAAAAATAGAGTTATTGGAGCAATAGGAGTTATAGGTCCCGCAAGGATGAGATATAACACCCTTATTAATCTCGTCGATTGTACTGCAAAATTATTGGGAAAATTAATGTAATTAAAATCTAGCAAGCGAAGCTTTCAACTATATGAGTTGGAGTTAGTTTAAAACCTCTCAACTTGGAGTGAGTCATTCTGCTTGAAACTTCCCCAAGAAGATTTTGAATCCGATTTGAAGTAGAGATATTGTGTGGCATTCTCTCCATAAATGACTCAGAAACTCCAGTTAG
>JAISOC010000033.1 GCA_031275915.1 Holosporales bacterium
TAAAATCCAACATATTTTTTTGAAAAAAAACCAAAGTTGTTGCTTCAGGCACAAAAATATGTCTTTATCACGTATCGTGTTCCTATCTTGATATAAATCTTCTTGATGTGTAAAAAAAGCATTGATGTAATTTATCTTGAAATTATTGGAATTATCTCATAGACTTTTAGCATAGAGGGGATTATTGGGGAGTATTCGTCCGTGTTTTCCAAAGGATTTGTTTTGGGATGCCTATTATGCGCCCTTATGAAGTGTCCTGTTGCTCACGCAGAAGTGCCATACAGTGAACTTGCAACAGACACTATTAAACTTCAAGAAGAAATACTGGAATTAGACAAAAAAGTCTCTGACTTAAAGGACAAAATACGTAATCTGGCCACAAAATTAGTTAACGATCCTTCAAATATCAGTTCAGATGCAGAAGCTAAACTTAAGGAAATAGACACATTAAAAAAAGAAATGGAAGGGTACGAAGAAAAGCTTAAAAATTTTGAAAAAAGGCTAATTGAACTTGAAGAATCAAAAACAGAAAGGCCTCCAGATAACAAAAATGAAAAAGTAAAAAAACAAAACAAAAAAGAATCTGATAAGTCAGCCGAAGAAGAGAAAACTGAAAAAGAAGAAATCAGTAAATCTTCAGAAGACGAGACATCAAATGATAAGGAATCTGAAGAACCTGCGGAGGAAGAAGCATCAGAGGATGAACAGGAAGTCGAAACTTCTGAAGAAAAATCAGCAGAAGCTGATGAAGAAGAAGAAGACAGCAATGATGTTGAAGAATGATTGCAAGGTTTCATTAAAAAAGTTCGTTATTGATGGGTTTTCCCTTATAGAAATGGCAATGGTTTTGCTTGTTATAGGCATTATTGCTGGATCTATTTTTAAAGGAAAAGATATTGTTGAATCTGCACAAATCAGATCCGTGGCAAATGATATTGAATGTCTGCGCGTTGCATATAATAACTATGTGGTTACGTATAATGCTTTGCCTGGTAATGATAAAACAGCCTCCAGTAAATTTGCAGGAGCAGGAAATGGAAGTGGAAATTCTCAATATTCAGAAGAGGATACCAAAAAAGTTTTTTCACATTTGTATTATGCAGGGCTTATTAATTCTCCAACTTTTAAAACTCCAAAAATAGGAGGAACATACAGTTTTGTGTATGAAGATGATCAACTTAAATTAAAAATATCAAACGGAACGAAAGGAATACTTAATAAAAAACAGGCCAGTTTGCTGAAAGCTAAAATCGAAGAAATTATCGGACAGGAAATAAACATTGAAATAAAAGAAGAAGAACAAAAATGTATTGTTATAGTTGGTATAAGTTAATCTGAGTTTGATAAAGGTACTCTTCCTTTTGGGTATGTTGTGGGAAGAGAGCAGGGTAGAGGGCTTACTTCGTTCGTCGCTACTGGCCATTGTTTATTAAAGTTTTCAATAGTTTATGAGCTTCAGTTGTTCCAGTTTTTAAATCACTCATAACTTCGAAAAGAGTCTTATTTTGCCAACTAACAACTAAGTCGAGAACAAAAGGCGCAGGGCTATGTCTCTCCAATTTTTTCAACTCCGTTGAAAGTCTACTTATTTGTGAGTATATATCATCACTTGTTTCACTGCTCACTGCATTTGGAATTTTTTCTTTTTCTGGCATATTCAATTCTTCCTTGTATGTTTGATCGACAATTTTTGATATTCTGGATATATAATCAACGATTTGCGAAAACGAGACAACCTGTGAATTATCTAAAATTTTTCCCAAGGTTTCTTTTAATGATGTCACACATGCGTTTGTTTTGGTTATACCATCTCTTAAAGCCTTAACTGACTCTTTGTTCACACTCTTAAGCTCACTATATATATCATTCAACATTTTTCTGTTATCTTTTTCAGCATCTCTCAAAATTGATGCCTCTGTCTCTGGAGATCTTTTCATCAATGTTTTCAGTTCCACTGCATATTCATACTCATACAGACTGATATTAGCTACAAAGTGAAATGTAAATATTTTGTTAGCAATTTTGTCTTCAATCCAGTTGAGTATATTAATTTTTCTATCTATATCTGAGGAATTATCTTCTTTTTTGGGAAAACATGTGTACCAAAACGATTCTAAAAACAATTTTAAGATAAATAGAGAAGATTGAATTCCATCTAGTTTATCCATTGATGCGAGAGCTTCTATGAACCACGCCATGATTTGTAAATCTTTGGATTTATTCGATAAAATATCTACAGCCAATGATTCAACAAGGGGCCAATCTGCCTTTTTGAGTTCTCTTTCCCAAATCCCAAGGGATAACCTCGCATCTTCTTCTGTTCTGGCGTTTTTTATTTCATCATAAAGAAGGGTTAGCGATATATCCGCTCCAACTCCATCCGTGGAGTTCGGTATTTCAGATATTACAAAATACGGATCATACTCTATACGATTCATCAAGATCTATCCGAGCAGCCTTACAGCGCCAGTCTAACATTTTTTTATTGGTTATTGAAATTTGCTGCGATAGAAATTCATTTCAAAAATTGTTGATTTCATAAACAAAATCCTTAACATACCTCTAGGAAGAGTGTAATAATATATACATAAAGGAAAGGATTATCTGTTTTAAAAGTGGAGGAAGTAATGAAGAAGTTACTATTAAGTATTGCTATAATAACGGGGGGGGGGGGGGCGCGACTTATTCTTCCTCTATACATACAACTACTCAGAGATATAACATAATACGTAGTGCATTAGATATACAAGACTCTAGACACCCAGATGGTTTATTCACAGAAGAACAGGAAGATGAACTCCTAATAGATGATTTAAAGTTATTAAAAAATACTGGAGGAACAACAATAATACCTTCTTCAGACTATTATTATAATGATGGAGTACTATCTGTATTTAAAATAACAGATTTTAACTCTATACTAGAACAGTGCTTAGAACAAGAAGATATATACACAACTGATATAGATGAATTAAGAATATATTGTTCTCCAAGTCTTAGTACTATATCTCTTCCTATAGCTAATTGGGCACATCTAACAAGTATAACAATGGATGAGTTTACTCCTATTAGTACGACTCTACTAGGAGAGATAAAAACAATAGGTACTGCTACTTACAGTAATTTACATACTCTTAGGTTAGATTCTTTAGTAAGTGCTGGAGAAAGTGTGTTAGTAACTAGCTCCTGGGTTGGATGTCAAACTCTGATGATAGCATCTTTTAAGAAGCTGGTAAGTGCTGGATTTTCTTTATTAGCTCATTGTACTTTTCTTATAACAGTATATTTACCTTTGTTAGCAAGTGTTGGGTATAGTTTGTTACAAGGATGTACTTCTCTTACAACAATATCTTTACCTTTATTAACAAGTGCTGAAGAGAGTTTATTACATAACTGTACTTCTCTTACATCAGCAGATTTATCTTCATTGGTAAGTGCTGGAAGTTGTTTATTATTTGGATGTACCGCTCTTATATCTCTCACTATAAACAATAATATAAAAGCAGAGAATGTTAATAGTATAGGACAATTAATAATAGGTGATATAACTGACGGTATAACACCAAGTGGGTTTATAGGAAATCCGGTTTCACCAGATGCATACACAGCAGTTCCTCTTGGTTGTATTGTGCATAGAAGTGGTATGGCTGATACAACTATGGAAACTCTTTTAGCAGAGATGTGTAAAGATGTTACTAATGCTAATGGCAGCATTACCAGTCTTACTGGTGATAATGTTGGAAAATGGGTTAAATCATACACAGATGGAGCAGGATCTATCATTAGTGTCGATGATAGTGCATTTTCATATAATCCTTTATTGGCAGAAGTAAACTTCCCAAGTGCCACTAATATTGATGCTTTTGCGTTTTCTTGTTGTGCATCATTAGAAACAGCAATATTTCCCTCTGTTACTTACATCAGTGGTTGGGCATTCCAATACTGTACTTCTTTAGAAGCTTTAACTCTGGGAGGAGCATCTATTACGCTTGGAGTTAATCCATTTAATGGAGTTGACACAACGGTTATAGCTTTGTCTCTGAGTGTAACAGAAAGTGCAACAGTTGATAGAACTGGGGCACTGCCAAAGTGGAAAAACTTGTCTTGGAAGTCTGTCTATACGGCTGTCTAATCTCAGTCTTACATAAGACAGCAGGAAAATTCTAGCGGAATATATGAGATGTGCGTAAGTTTTGTGTAAAAAAGACACACTTTATGATTCCGCTAGTCGAGATCCCCACTACTTCTTGTTTTTGCCATGCCGAAACAAGAGATATTTCAAATAATTTCTATTACATTAACTCTTATTTTTTTTGCTTTGCTTCGTTTCTGCTGGTTCTTGAGAACTTTTTTGCAAACTAGCAATTGCTTCAATGATTATTTCGGGTCTCTTTTTATCTTCTATCTGTTTAAGAGTCTTATTATTTTTGGCTTTAACGTATGCATTAATCTGCGTATACAAAGCTTGTAATATCGATAAGCCCTCTATTTTGATATCTCTTATTTTTTGACTTTTACTCATTGTAACTACAACAGATATGCTTTTTTCCTGACCGTTTGAGGAAGTAGACTTGATAACCACATGCACATCTGATTTATTATTTTTTTCGACTGTATTAGTTACTTCAATCTTACAATCAGGAGCCGATAAAACCGATTGTACTGACTCTGCATTAAGCATCTTTGCAAAATGCTTGCAAACAGCAACTGCGACTTCTTCGTTGTCATTTCCACAAAGAGCCCTCGAAATTTTTGAATTATCTGCTCTTTTAATTATACTTTCCTCCGCTTTTGTACTTTTAATTTCTTCAAACATAGCTTTCACTTCTTCCACTGGAGTTTGTTTTTTAGCTAATGAAACACTAAAAAAATCCACACAAAGCAAAAGAGCGATAAAAACAACCTTGGAAAACACATTCATTTAAACCTACCTTTTTTTTACAAAACACCACTATTCCGTAACATTACTAAAAGTATAACCATGCATCACATGCATTAGAAGCAACCCATGATTACGTATGCACGACATCAAAAACTTCTTCATATTATCAGAAATCGACTTCTCAGTGATAAAAATTTGCCCAGGAAATACGTTCTTCTGTGCTAATTCTCTAATGACACTGCCAAGCTGTCTAACGTGCCCAATAATTGGAACTCCCTTGACAGCCCTTCCCACTTCATCTTGGTCTATCGACAATATTCCAACTGGTTCAAAATTAAACTGCAAATCTTCATTTGAGGAAATTTCTCCAAGAAACATATCAACCGATGCAGAACAACCTATCAACAAAATCTGAGGAACTGCAGAAGGTTTCTTTTCAACCTTGGTCATAGCCTCTATTTTTTTCATTTTCGCTACCCTATGACTATAAAGAACTCTGGCTGTGAATCTTGGAATTAACAATGTCAAACTCAACACAAAAATGTTAATTGCAAGAACAGAATAAGGCAGAAAATCCTCCTGGTTCATCAACATCATAAGAGGGAAAAAAATGATATTAGATACAATTACCGATAAGACAACAGGTATTACATCTTCAGCCGAAGTGTATCTCCAAAAGGACTGATACGTTTGAAACCAAAGAAATACACTGGCGCTCACTAATCCAAAGACTAGCATATTTTTCAACATGTACAATGTAGAATAATCCAGAAAATCCATTCCAATTCGCAGATGAATCGATAAAAAAATTGAGAGAAAAGCTATGAAACTATCAAACAGTAAGACTGAATAAGGGGAGGCCCCAACATGGTGAACCGTTCCTTTTTGTTTTCTGTTTTTTTCAGTAAAATCAGTAAGAGAACGGCACTTACCCTGAGCTGCATCCAGCAGTTTTCCAAATTTGGATAATTTGGACTCAAAACTCACCTTGACATATCACGCAAACAGACGACTATCCGTGCAGATTTTAACACTCTTTTTTAGTTTTTTGCAAAATTAATGTCTTCTGGAGATTGATAACTAAATATAGAAGTCTAGCTATAGAGTTTTGTGTTTCTTCAGTATGTGTATAGGAAGAAAG
>JAISOC010000060.1 GCA_031275915.1 Holosporales bacterium
TTGGAGTTGTTGTATATTGGACTATAAGTAATGTGTTCAGCATTATACAACAATACTATTTAAATAATAAAATTAAGAGGCGCTTAAAACGACCTATTTGAGCCATGCAACGATCTGGGATCGCTTTCAATACTTTCCGTTGCATGCTAAAATGCCGGAGTTCTCGCTTGTTTTGCGCTCTTGGCGCTCCAAATTTGTAAGATGAAATTCACTTTGGAATGGCTGCAATCTCACATTGAAACAAATCTTTCTGTGGGGGAGATATCTGAAAAATTAGTATCTCTTGGAATAGAGGTCGAAGATATCTGTGATACCTCGAAAAAATTTGATCGTTTTGTAGTTGGCCGCATTGAAAGATGTTGTAAACATCCTGAAGCAGATAGGTTATCTCTTTGCAATGTTAATATTGGTAATTCCAATAATTTACAAATTGTGTGTGGAGCTCACAATGTCAGAGCAGGCATGAATGTTGCAGTTGCTTTATTAGGATCAATTATTCCTTCTTCAGGATTACCTTTGAAGAAAGGAAAGATGAGAGGATATGACAGCGATGGAATGATGTGCTCAGCTAGTGAATTACAACTCGAAGATATGGAAGACAATGGAGGAATTATAGATCTAGGAAATGAAGATCATCTTATCCCAGGAACCCCATTATCCAAAATTTTGGGAAGCAATGAAGTGATATTTGATGTGAGTATAACTCCAAATAGAAGCGATTGTTTCAGTGTCAGAGGAATAGCGAGATTACTTTCTGCCTCCGGAGCTGGTCCATTAAAACATTTTGTTGTTCCTGAAGTGAAAGAAACCATTACCGATGCTGTTAATGTCAATATTCAAACAAAAGATTGTCTGTATTTCAGTTGTAGAGTAGTTAAAAATATTTTCAGTGTACAAACTCCTGATTTTATTGAGAGAAGACTCAGGGCAATTGGACAAAAATTGATACACCCAGTCGTTGATATAGCAAACTACATATGCTTAGACTTGGGACAACCCATGCATATGTTTGATCTGAATAAACTTGATCTTTCTAAAGGCCTATCTGTTGTAAATGCAAAAGGAGGGGAAATTCTGGAAACTCTTGATGGCAATAAAACAGAAATACCTAAGGGGGGGATTATAGTCGCTTCAGGAGAACAACCTCTCTCAGTTGCAGGAATCATAGGAGGAACAGCAACCTCTGTTTCTTATTCAACAAAAAATATTCTTATAGAGTCTGCGTATTTTGACAAAATTACTATATCTTTAACGGGACAAAAGGTGAGAGTAGCAACAGATTCCAGAACCAGAAATGAAAGGGGTATTGATCCTGCCGGAGTGGATATAGCAATGAATTATGCGTCGTATCTTTTAGGTTCATGCGATATTGGATCAGTCAAAAAATACGGACTTTTGCCAAAGAACAAGCGAAAAATTACTGTATCTTTTGAAAAATTCAAAAACTTAAGTGGTTTGTCCAAAACCCAGTGGAAATTAGCAGCAAAGATATTACGAACCCTGAAGTTTGAAGTTATATCCTCTGATGATAATAAAATGGAAGTTATAACTCCTTCATTTAGACATGATTTAAGTATCGAGGAAGATGTTATAGAAGAAATATTGATACTTATTGGGTATAACAAAATCAATACTATAGAACTTGAGAAAAAAGAACCCATAACCCTCACGTATACAGAAGAAATTGCTTCAGATATATTAATATACAATGGGTACTTTGAGGTAAAAACATTCAGTTTTATCGATACCAATACAGCCCTTCTTTTTGAAGAAAATGAAAAAAATTTAATAAAGCTGACCGATCCTCTAACAAATGAATTTGCAGTTATGAGGCCATCGGTTATAGGTTCCCTTTTAAAATGTCTTAAAAACAACCAAAATAAAAGTCAAAAAGATGCAAAAATTTTCGAATTAGGGAAAAAATTCGCAATAAAAGACAAAAAAATTTCAGAAATGTATATGCTAACCATATTGTTGGTGGGACAAAATACAGATAGAACATGGGAAAAAAAACAAAGAGATGTCTCTGTTTTCGATCTTAAAAGAATAGTAGAAAAAATATTATCTGGCCTGGGGATTCAAAGATTCAATGTAAAGAATTCCACAGAAGTTGATTACTATCACCCAGGAAGAAGGGGAACATACACATTCAAAAAAGATGAACCTCTGGCCTTTTTTGGCGAAATTCATCCGGAGATTTTATCAAAGATGGATATCGATGGTCGTGTCGCATGTGCAGAAATTTTTATGGATTCCCTCCCAGAATTCCATAGCAAAAAAATTAGGGGACAAATCAATATGTCCCCGTATCAATCAATAAAAAGAGATTTTTCATTTATAGTCGGTAATGCAGTAACAGCAGATAAACTAATCTGTGCAGTTCAAAAAACTCAGATACCTCACTTACAATACGTGAACATCTTTGATATATATGAAGTAAATGAAAATAAAAAGGCAATTGGAATAGAGGTAATATTGCAATCTCAGAAAGAAACTTTAAATGATGAACAGATTGCCAAAATATCAAATACAATAATCGCAAACGTTAAGAAAAGCTGCGGAGCTACTCTGAGAGGAGAGTAAAACGTACGCAGTTTATATAAAAAAGTACGTTTTTGTGGAAGATTTTGAAAAAAATCCAGAAAAAGTTCCCCTTTGTTAACGGAAAATTAACCTTTTTGTGCTATTTTTTTCCATCCCTAACCCCCGCCCGCCACCTTGGGGGCTCGCGCTCACTCCCTCACCTATGCATCAGCATAGCTTCAGCTTATCATAAAAAGATTAAAAGTACGTTAATTTCTGGAAGATTTTTTGAATTGATAACTAAGTGTAAAAGTTCTAATTGTAGTATCTTATCTTCTATAAACCCTGCCAGAGGTAGCATTAGCGAACAGAGTGAGTAAACGTACACTCCTACCTTCTCTTTCTTCTTATACACATACTGTATTTTCCTTTTTGGAACGAGAAAGAGAGAACCAGATTGAGAGGCACTTTGTCAAGGTGGAGAGCAAAGCGAACCTTGACAAAGGTTGGCCAAGCAATCGGTATAATGGAGTTCCTCCAAAAAGGAAGTATACTGGCAGATTGTTTTATCTCAGTATATCTCTACAAATTCTTCAGAAGTACTTGGTTACATTAAAAACTCCTGCAAAGCGAACCTTGACCAAGGTAGCGGAGCAATCGGTACAATGGAGTTCCTCCAAAAAGGAAAGCATACTAAACATTCAGTTGTTAGTTCCAAATCATAAAACTGAGGGTTACCTTGGTGTTTGCAGGTTACTTTCCCATTTTTTTTAACAATTCCTCGGCTCTATAGACAACTTTTTCCGGAAATCCAGCGAGGAAGGCGACGTGTATTCCGTATGATTTATCTGCAAATCCAGTTTTTAATTTATGCATAAATGAGATTTTTCCGTCAGATTCATCAACGCACACAGTAAGAAATTGAACATTGGCCATACAGTCAGATATTTGTTTGAGTTCATGATAATGAGTTGCAAACAAAGTCCTTGCCTTTATTGAATTATGAATTTCCTCAACAACTGCCCAAGCTATGGCAAGACCATCATATGTGGATGTCCCTCTGCCAATTTCATCAAGTATTACGAACGATTTTTCTGTTGCCTGCCTTAAAATTACGGATGTTTCGATCATTTCAATCATAAAAGTGGATTTACCAGATGAGATATCATCACTAGCTCCGACTCTGCTAAATATCTTATCTACAACTCCGATAGTTGCCTTTTTTGCAGGAACAAATGATCCCATTTGAGCCATAATCACCATACTCGCATTTTGCCTGAGATATGTGCTTTTCCCTCCCATATTTGGGCCAGTAACTATGGAAATTATAGATGCATTTTCTATTAAACAATCATTTTTCGTGAATTTTTCTCCATCCTTAAGCAAATGGCTTTCAACAACAGGGTGTCTTCCTTCCCTTATATCTATAATACTCTCCTCAACAATTGTAGGTTTCACGTATTTATTATCGATAGCCAATTTTGCGAGAGAGGATACGCAATCTATAAATGCCACTTTTTTCGAGGCTTTTCTTATACTGTCATACCAATAGTCAATTTTTTGGCACAAGTTCTCGAAAATTATCATTTCTTGCCTTTTGGCATTACCTTCGCTTGTATATAATTTGTTGGCAACGTTCCCCAACTCTTCAGTTGTATATCTGATGCACGATGCAAGAGTTTGCCTATGTATAAAGGTATATGGAATTCTAGAAACATTATTAGTTGTTGTCTCTATGAAGTATCCAAGAACTCCATTGTGTTTGATTTTTAAATTCAATATTCCTGTTTCTTTTACATATTTTGTTTGAATAGTTGCAATAAATTGTTCTCCATTTTGAATTAGATCTCTGTATTCGTCCAACTCTGCATCATAGCCTTCTTTTACAAATCCTCCATCCGTTGGTGAGTGTGGAAGATCCTTGTCCTTTAATGCGCTCTCTAATTCATTTATTAATCTTTCACAACCTTCAAAATACATATCCAAGGAAGATAATTCTTTTACTTTTGTGATTTCAAGATTCAATCTGTTTATTTTTTTAAGAGCTACTTTTATGGTATCCAGGTCTCTGGGCCCTCCCTTTTTCATAGATATTCTGGAGATGGCTCTGTCGATATCCGGCATATTGTCCATAATATCTCTGACTGTTTGTAAAAATTCTTGATTATTCACAAAAAATTCAACAAAATCCAGGCGACCTTGAATTTTTTCAATATCGGCTAGTGGATTTGACAACCAATCTGATAGTAATCTTGCTCCTTGAGATGTTACCGTTTTATCCATTGTATAAAGCAGAGAACTTTTTTTGTCTCCATTTAAGGATTTATTTAATTCAAGACTTTTGCGGGTGAAATGATCTACATGCATATACTCATGATTTTTGATTAACATTGGAAATTCCAGAATTAATTTTGAGCCGGAGTGAGCTTTAGCTGCGTATTCAACAACAAGTGAGGATGCTTCTACGCACTCATCTGGAAGATTCCCAAGAGATTCCACAAATTTCACTCCATAAAAATTAGCCAACCTTTTCCCTGCAGAGTCCTTCATAAATTTTGGAGATGGTACAGTATGAATAATAGATTTGTATTTTTGAATATTTTCTAAAACGAAAGGGTCGGAAAGTATGGAATCTTGGCAAATAATTTCAGATGGATTTACTCTAACTATGCTTGTCAGTAGGTCATATGGTTCTATCGCTTGAGTCCTGAAGGTACCAACTGAAATATCTGTGTAGGCTATTCCGAAATTGCTTTTTACTTTTGAAATAGACATTAAGAAGTTGCTACGTTTTTCATCTATAAGAGGAGACTCAATAAGAGTTCCCCTACTTACTATCCTTGTAACTCCCCTTTTAATAGTTGCTTTATATCCTCTTTTCCTGGCTTCTTCTGGAGTTTCTAGTTGTTCACATATGGCAACCTTATGTCCATTGTTAATGAGTTTTGTGAGGTATGATTCATAGGCATGATGAGGAACTCCGCACATAGGAGCATCGATTCTTTTGGTTAGGACAAGTCCCAATTCTTTAGATGCTATTTCTGCGTCCTCCCCAAATAATTCATAGAAATCCCCGAGTCTAAAAAAAACAAGACAATCACTATGTTGCCCTTTTATTTCTCTGTATTGCCTCATTAATGGAGTTATGTTTTCTTTTGTCATTGAAAGTTTCTAATCTCAATGTCTTTAATTTTCTCATGGAGAAAATTTAAAACATCTTGAACGAGATATTCCGGAGCTGAAGTTCCTGCAGTTATAGCAATAGTTTCAACATTTTGCAATAACTCTTCGTTTATTTCATCTTTTGTATCAATTCTTATAACATTCTTAGCTCCAAATCTGGTGGCTACCTCTGTCAATCTCATTGTGTTTGATGAATGTTTTGAACCCACCACGATAAATAAATCAATTTGTGAAGCAATTTTTTTAATAACTTCCTGTCTTTCTAACGTTGCATTGCATATATAGTCATTTTTAACGGATTTTATGTGAGGAATCTTTCTTTTAAGAGCCTCTATTATTCCGTCTACCACAAATCGCTCAAGAGTTGTTTGCGTGTAATACACGACCTCTGAGTTTTGCATATCAGGAAGAAGATCAATTTCATCTTCATTTGATACCACAAAAGGATTCTGATTGCTTATACATCCAGCCAAACCTATCACTTCAGGATGCGATTTGTTTCCTATAATTATTATTGTTTTGCCTTCCTTTGAATCTTTTATTATAGATTCTTGGATTGTTGTGACAGTGGGACAAGTGGCATCCACAATAGTCAGCCCTTTTTTTTCACAAATTTTGACAATTTCAGGAGATACGCCATGAGCTGAGAACATAACAACATTTCCATCTGGTATTTCTTCAACGAAAGAGACTTTTATGGCTCCCTTGGCTATCATATCAGCCATAAATGCCCTGTTGTGTATGATGTCTTCTGTTATATACACGTTCTTGTACAATTTCAAAACTTGATCAGCCATGCCTACAGCACGAATGACACCCGAGCAAAACCCCCTTGGGCTTAAAAGGTAACAGACTACGTGCACCGCTTCCAACAAAAGACTGTGAAATTTCGATCAGGATACACAAGAACCTGG
This sequence comes from Holosporales bacterium, assembly GCA_031275915.1. Lineage (GTDB taxonomy): Bacteria > Pseudomonadota > Alphaproteobacteria > RUG11792 > RUG11792 > JAISOC01. Next base: position 6,621 of record JAISOC010000060.1, read on the forward strand.
CAAAATTCAACACTGAGTGGGAAACTGTATAAGTTCATAAGATATTAGAGAGTGCTACTCTCATACCAACAATAGTATCATCTAATAGGTCATGTCTGTTATAGAACTCTTCTCTAAAAGTTCTATTACTTCTCTCTACTCCTCCATTATATTTAGAGCTAGCTGGAGGTAGTACAAACAACTGTCTTGCTTTTTTCTGAAGATATAAGCTTGTAAAGAGCTATAATCTTGAGGTGTAGAGTAAATATCTGCATAAAAAGGTCTCCTTATAGAATGAATGAATTAACACTTAATTCTACATGTACCGTCCCGAAGTATGATAGTATGATAAACTGTAAAGAGTACAAAATATAGAGAAAAGAATTATGGGACATGTTGTACATGAGTGCGCTAAGACAACTGAGGCAGTGCGTAGAGAAACACAGAATAGTAAAGAGAGTTTGAAGAAGCTTTCTAAGAAGTATTCTGTTGTTTGATAGAGTATGTAAGGAGAACTCCATAGAACATAGAC
>JAISOC010000077.1 GCA_031275915.1 Holosporales bacterium
AATCTCCTGAAAGAACTTTGTGCAAAACCGAATCAACCAATTAGCAGAAGTGTTTTGGCAAAAAGTCTTTGCTCAACAGTAAGCGATAGAACAGTTGATGTACAAATTACAAGGCTCAGGAAGAAAATAGGAGATAATCCAAGAGAACCCACAATAATACGCACAGTAAGACACGTTGGATATACAATCTGTATAGTCCCCGTATGAAGTGATGTGAGTCTTTAATAAACATCTCTGGTTCCTTTCATCATTGGTTCCACAGGGGAATCATGTACATAGTTGCGTCTTCTCCTGTTATCATACTCTGGGACAATATAGGCGTTGATTTATTTCAAACACTACGCAGAAACAAACTTTTTAATTCTTGAAATTGATTCACTTTTTCCCAGAATTTCCATGATTTCAAAAACACTTGGAGAGACCACTTTGCCTGTTAGAGCAGATCTAAGACTTTGAGCTAACTCGACCAATTTTACATTTTTTTTCAGAACCAATTCCTTGGCTGAATTAAGGAGGTCTTGCTCGTATATTTGCTCATCCTTTGATTCTAGGCTATTTAAAAATTCCAACAGCAAATCCTTGTGAAAGGAGTCATTGTATTTTGAGCATTCTTCGCTGTATTTTTCAGGGCCCATAACATAAATCATACTTGATACAGCAAGGTCTAAAACAGTCTCTGCTCTGTCTTTCAAACTTTTCAATCCCTTTCTCATTCTATTCTTTGAACATTCATCTACAATTGTATCTTTCATAAATTGTTGCATATATTCCAGAAGTTTATCTTCATTCATGCGTCTCATATAATATGCATTAATATAATTTAATTTGTTTATATCAAAGCGAGATGGAGATTTACCAACATTATTGAAATCGAACCATTCTATTGCCTCTTCCTTAGATATTATCTCGGAATCTCCGTGAGACCACCCCAGGCGTAATAAATAATTGAAAATTGCTTCAGGAAGGTAACCAAGATCTTTGTACTCGACTGTGCTAACAGCACCATGCCTTTTTGACAATTTAGCTCCATCTTGTCCATATATAAGGGGGATATGTCCAAATTTTGGAATATTCCAACCACAAGCTTTATATATCTGTATTTGTCTGAAGGTATTTGTTAGGTGATCGTCTCCCCTTATTACATGCGTAATTTCCATATCGTGATCATCAACAACAACAGACAGCATATATGTTGGAGAACCATCCGATCTCAAGAGCACCATATCGTCAAGCTGAGAGTTGCTGACAGTAACATCTCCTTGTACCATATCACTAATCGTTGTGCTACCCTCAATCTCTGATTTCAGACGAATAACAGGGCTAGTTCCACTTCTTTTCGAGTTTCCATCTCTGCATATTCTGTCGTACTTATATTGTGTACCTTCTGCTAGAGCCTTATTTTTCTTTTCTTCTAATTCCTTTTGAGAACAATAGCAATAATATGCTTTTCCATTTTGAATCAAATTAAGAGCAACTTCCTTGTGTCTGTCTATTCTGGATGACTGGATTACTGCTTCTCCATCATAATCAAGTCCCATCCATTTCAAAACATCGAAAATCAATATGGTGTTTTCATGCGTTGACCTAATTCTATCTGTATCTTCTATACGCAAGAGGAACTTGCCCCCATTATGTTTTGCATACAACCAATTAAAAAGAGCTGTTCTGACAGAGCCTATGTGAAGAATTCCAGTGGGACTTGGAGCAAATCTGACTACAACAGAATCATTTTTCATCAGCGTTTTCTAGTTCATCATTATCATTTGTTTCTTCTTCATCGAAATCTTTTACAGGTTCTCTATCATCAACTATTTCTTCCTCCTCTATATCGGTCCTCTCTCCAAATGTATGTATTGTGTTAGTATCCTCTACGATACTCTTTTTTGATATTTTCCTGAGACCATCAATTGAAATTACATCATCTGCTATTTCTCTGAGAGCAATTATTGCAGGTTTATCATTATCTTTTGGGACAGCTGGAGTCGCTCCAGCCTCCACATCCTTAGCTCTTTTGGCAGCTAATAACACGAGCTCAAATTTATTTGGAACTTTAAGCAAGCAATCCTCAACAGTAACCCTGGCCATGTGTTCTGTTCACCACTTTTTCTACGCAACAATTTGTGATTGTACCACAGAATTCCTCACAGTTCTACATTGATAACGTTACAGTTTTTAATATATGGAATTATCAGATCTGGCCATTCTATAAGGCATATGTATTGGTGCATTGCCTCTAGTAGCGAAAGTTCTTCAATTTCAGAAGTATTTTCAATTCTATATAAATCAACATGCCATATCGGCCCTTTTATCGAATCATATATGTGCACGATATTGAAGGTGGGGCTTGTTATAGATTGTCTTTTATTCTTAAGTAATTCACCTATGAAAAATTGAGAAAAAGCAGTTTTCCCAGTTCCGAGATCTCCGTGTAACAACACAACAAGAGGAGCCCTTGCTTTTTCCGCAATTTCACAAGCTTTCTCTTTAAGCTTCAAAATGGAATATTTATATATGATTTGAAAACCACGAAAGTTAAGTACATAACCGTACTTTAACATATACTGCAATCAAGAGATGTATGATTTCGGCATGAGGTAGTATGAATGTTAATAAACTTCTCTGATTTATTTTCTCATACAACTAGCGCCTGAGATTGGAAATGTAGAAATTCTAGCTGCAAAATCTTATCTTCTATAAACACTGTCAGAAGTAGCGTTAGCGAACGATAGTGAGCAAGCGTACACTCCTACCTTCTCCTTCTTCCTATACATATACTGTATTTTCCTTTTTGGAACAGCAGCAGAGATCCCAATTGTGAAGCGCTTGGTCAAGGTAGAGAGCGTAGCGGACCTTGACCAAGATAGCGAAGCAATTGGTACAATGTAGTTCCTCCAAAAAGGAAGAGGACTGAGGGGACACAAAACTCTGTAGATAGACTTTTATATTTAATTGTCAGTTCCTAGCGCCTTTTGTCTCTTGATGCGAAATGTATCACTAATATGAGCAGAACCGTAACGGCAATAAAAATTGTTGAGAACGCATTAATTGCTGGAGTTAATCCAACTCTTATATTTGAAAATATAAGGATAGGAAGGGTTGTAGCTCCTGGACCGGACAAAAAACTTGCTATAACGAGATCATCGAGTGATAGTGTAAATGCCAGCAACCAACCTGCAAATATTGATTTACTGATAAGAGGGATTGTGACATATATAAGTACCTTGAACAAATTTGCTCCGAGATTTAGGGCAGATTCCTCTATTCTCCTATCAAAATCCGTTAATCTTGCTCTAATTGTAACGTGAACATAAGTCATGGACGCCATAATGTGTCCAATGGCTATTGTTGTGATTCCATCTTTAATTGAGAATCCCGTGGTTTTCTCTATAGTTATGAATAACATCAGAAGGGAAAAGCCAATAATTATCTCTGGCATTACAACTGGCATTGTAATTGCACGATTCAAAAATTTTCTACCAATGAAATCTTCGCCTTTAGTTGTTGTTATTGCCGTCATAAGACCTAGTAAAGTTGCTGCAGTTGCGGAGATAGCTGCCACTTTTATGCTGGTTAAAGCAGCTTTCAATAGGCTCAAATCTTCGAATACTGCCTTAAACCACTTCATAGAGAATTTAGTCCATAGTCCAACAATTGGCGATTCGCTAAATGAAAAAAATATTAGAAAAAATATTGGAATATAAAGGAAAGCCATCCCAAAAATTAAAACTGTTAGATTTGCTTTTGAAATTCCTTCCATTTTTCTTCAATCATCCTCGAAATTATTTAAACGAATTTTTGTCCACGCTCTTGTGGCAGCTTTATCGAAATCCATGTCATCACTATTCTTGCTTGGGGCTCCAAATATCATACTCTTAATCTTCTCTTCTTCTTCGGAATTGGTCATAATCTGTATTCCAGAATACCTTGTTATTCTTAAACACACGTCTTTCCTCATCATGTAGTTTATGAATTTATAAGCATTTTCTGTATGACGAGCTGATTTTGGAATGCATATACAATCAACCCATAGTAGACCTCCCTCATTTAGAGAAATAGATTTGATCTTTGCTTTACCATCTTTCCCTTTGGACGCTATTACCGCTTTATTTATGCAATCAGAAGAACCTATTCCTATGCAAATGTTTTCTGTCAAAAGATCATTGACTATGGTTGTTGAAGAAAATTTTGTGATGTATTTTCTTATTTTTTTAAAGTGGTCAGCAAATGCTTTCAAATTTTCTTTACTTCTAGTGTTCGGGTCTCTTCTGAGATATACCATAACTTGAGGGAAAATATCTGTAAATTCCTCTGGAAAACTTACTCCCTGTTTCGATAACACTTTTAAATTTTCGGGATTCAGAATGATGTCATACGAGTTAACATCAACGTTCGGTAAAAATTCATACACAATTTCTTTATTGATTGCCACTCCAACAGTTCCCCAGAAGAACGGTATTAGATAATCCAAATATCTTCCAGATTGAGCAATTTTGGAGCAAATGGATTTACTGATATTGCAAAAATTGGGGAGTTTTGCATAATTGAGCTTTTTAAAAAGACCCATGTGTGATTGACGGGCCGCGTATGGTATAAATGATGGGAATACAACATCGTGTACTCCTCCAGTTGCTATGAGCTTGGCCTCCATAGTATCGTTGTTGTCATACACATCATACGTAACCTTTATTCCTGTTTCTTTTTCAAAATTTTTAATAACAGACGGAGGAATTATACCGTGCCAGCCATAAACATTCAAAGTATGTTCATCATCCACATGAGACCTCTGATCCAAAAACACAACAGTAGCTACAACAACAATTAAAATCAAACCTTTCAGAAGTTTCCTCATTGCCTTCCTACGACCCTTTTCATAAACTTCTTCCTGCTAGCCATTTTTTGTAGAAATTTTTCTGATACAAGAGCTACAGCACATATGAAAAGAACGCACACTGCAGTGTATAACATAGATTTTCCATTAACAAATTGAAAAATAATTGATCTGGATAAATCCTGGGAAGAACTCTGAAATACTTCTTTGTATGTACCTTCAAATAACTTAAAAAACATACGGATCGCCATTAGAAATACAACACACGCTGATACAAGATGTATATACCTTCTATTTATATTATATGTCAAATAAACTCCTATTAATGTTCCAATTGATGCTCCTGCAAACAGAATCATTACAAAAGAAAGATCACAATTGTATCCTCTTTCCGAATATATTAGTGCCACCATTATTGTGATGACAAAGCCTGCAAGAGAAGTTGTGCCTTGAACAACTGGGCTTATTCTTCCTATTAAGTATGTTATTATCGGGGCCATGAATAGATTGTTTCCTCCACCAAGAGAGGCCACTATCATCCCTGCTAAAAATCCAACGAAAATAGGAACAAATATGCTCATTTCAGTTCTGGATCTTTTGAAAATTTTGTGAATTGGAAGATATACCATCCATCTTCTCATCATGACAACTGATCCGTGATATCCTTTATGAATTCGAAGACTTTGATACAACATTATGATTCCAAATATGAATAGAGTAACAACATAAAAGAGGGCAAATTTGTGAACTATTAAGCTTGTGTCTGAAGAGTATTTTAAGATTGCCCATTCACAGGCAGCTCCAATAGCTCCTCCAGCTAGAATATAAACAGACATTTCGAAGTCGACATCTTGGTTACGCCTGTAAGATAAAAAGTTTAAGAAGTTAGTTCCAACTGCGTGACATAACTGTGTTGCAACAGCAATGAGTGGAGGAATACCAAACTCCATGAGAAGAGGAGTGATAACAACTCCACATCCAACTCCAAGAAACCCAGACACAAATCCACCAATCAAGCCAATCGCAAGAGCTAGAACAGGATCGAAGAATATGCCATATACAGGAAAGAACATTTTGAGTGAGCTCTAATTTATAGTTTTAAAACAAAGAGGTAACAAGAGCTATTGTAGGGCAGGAACACGTGGAATAGAAGTTCAAAGGTTACATACTCATTATCAAAAAACTTGTAAAACAATAAAATGATATGCATATAGATTATTTATCTCTCGTGTAAGCTACAATACACACTTTTTCTATGAGCAGTGAATTTCAATTGTTATAATGGCAACCTACGTGTTTGTACTTTGTAGCTATGAAATGTCGAAATCATTCCAAGATATCATATTTGGTCTTCAGAAATTCTGGGCAGAGTATGGATGTGTAATTATGCAGCCGTATGACACAGAAGTGGGAGCTGGGACTTCTCATTATGTGACAACTCTTAAAGCTTTGGGTGATGATTATTGGAATGTCGCCTTTGTGCAGCCTTGCAGGAGACCTAAAGATGGAAGATATGCTGAAAATCCAAATAGAACCCAGTATTACTACCAGTATCAAGTAATTTTGAAACCATCTCCTGATAATCCTCAAGAATTGTATTTAAATAGTCTCAAGGCAGTTGGATTTGATCTCTCTGCTCATGATATAAGATTCGTGGAGGACGATTGGGAAAATCCATCTCTTGGAGCAGCAGGAATGGGATGGGAAATTTGGTGTGATGGTATGGAAATAACTCAATATACATATTTCCAGCAGGTTGGAGGTATTCAATGTCCTGTTATTCCAGTTGAGATTACATACGGTCTTGAGAGAATAGCGACCTTCATACAAAATGTTGAAAGTCATTTTGATATTAACTGGAATGGTCAAGAAGATGAAAAAAAATTGACATATGGAGATGTTTTGAAAAGATTTGAGAAAGAATTCTCCCTTTATAATTTCGATTATGCAAATGTTGATATGCTTTGGGAACATTTTGATGATTATGAAGAGGAGTGTAAAAGATTGTTGTCACATAATTTAGTTATGCCTGCATATGAGATGTGTGTTAAGGCCAATCATTGCTTCAATTTGCTTGATGCAAGAGGAGTTGTGAGTGTAACGGAGAGGGCTGGATACATTTCGAGAGTCAGAGCCTTGGCAAAGGAATGTTGTCAGGCCTGGGTTGATAGTTTGTGAAAATGGAGAATGTAATATGCAACAGGAACTGTTACTAGAAATATTTAGCGAAGAGATTCCAGCACGTTTGCAAAAAGATGCCTTGCATAATGCCAAAACATTAATGACAGTTCTGTTGAAAGAACACGGAGCAAGATACGAATGCGTTACATCGTTCGTATCGACAAGGCGTGTAACCCTTTGTGTTGATGCTCTCGATTTAACAACAAACGATTTGTTTGAAGAGAAGAGAGGCCCAAAGCTTGAGGCTCCTCAAAGCGCAATAGATGGGTTTTTAAGATCAAACAACAAAACAATAAACGATTTAGTTGAAATCGATGATTATTATTACCTCAATATAATGACTCCTGGAGTCGATATAAAATCCGTTATTCCAACAATCATTGAAGAATTTATAGAAAGATTCCCATGGCCGAAGACAATGAGATGGTATCTTGAAAAAGAGAAGGAATTAAGCACTTTTTGGATACGTCCTATAAGATCTATTTTGTGCATATATGATGGAAATCCAATTAATGCATATGTCAAGTCTGTTGGCATAGAGGCATCAGATTTTACATATGGACATAGGTTTTTGTCATCTGATCCAATAAGAGTTTTTGATTTTGATGATTATGCATACAAATTAGAAAAAAACTATGTGATGCTGGATTACAAAAAGAAGGCCGACCATGTTGATCTTGAAATGGCCAGTATGGCAGCAGAGCTTGGACTAATAGTTCATATGGATGAAGATCTAATAAACGAGGTAGCTGGTCTTGTGGACTACCCTTTCATGAGTATTGGTTCCATCGAAGAAAGTTTTATGAATTTGCCCAGGGAAGTACTATCTACATCCATGAAAGTACATCAAAAATATTTTACATTAACTTATTCAGATGGATTGATTGCTCCTTTCTTCGGGAATATAACAAATGTACCAAGTACTGAAATTATGAGAATCGGGTTCGACAGGGTGTTAAAAGCACGGCTTAGTGATGCTGCCTTTTTCTTTAAGGAGGATACGGATATATCGTTGGATGCCTTTGCTCAGAGGCTTTCTAATGTTGTCTTTCATGAAAAATTAGGAAGTGTTGGACAAAAAGTGGACAGAATGCTCTCTATTGCAGAGACGAAGGAAGAAAACAGAGCGGTTTCTCTTTGTAAGGCTGATCTTGTAACTCAAATGGTTGGGGAGTTTCCGGAGCTTCAGGGAGTTATGGGAGCTATATACGCTCTTCATCAAGAGGAAGACAAAGAAGTAGCAAAAGCTATTAGAGAACATTATAAACCTCAAGGAGCAAATGACGATTTACCTGAAACCTATATAGGAGCAAGATTATCTTTTTTTGATAAGCTTGATACTGTTGTTGGTTTTATAGGAATAGGGATTTATCCAACTGGATCTAGAGATCCATTTGCTCTGCGCAGAGCAGCATCCAGTATTGTTAGGCTTATATGCGACTGTAATGTTTTAGCCGAAGAAAAATTGTCATACTATGTGCAGACCCTTATTACTTCATATTCTGACCAGGGAATCGCTATTGATATATCTGCAGAAAAGAAAATTTCGGATTTCATTACGGAAAGGCTGAAAGTGTATATGAGCGATAAGTTGGGAATAGATTATCCAGCAGTCGAAGCTGTTGTATCTTCATATGATAATTATGATTTTGATTTCGATGAAGCTATAAGGAAAGCCACAACCTTTGCTGAACTTTTAAAAATGAATGGATTTGAAATTGTTCAAAACGCGTACAAAAGAGTTAAAGGAGTTTTGGCAAATGCAAAAAAAGCAGTGAAAAAAAATATAAAATTGATTGAGTTTAATAACAAATATGCGAATGATTTAAAGGATTTTTTGATAACTGTAAGCATGAGTGATTCACTCGAAGAGGATCTTGAAAAAGCCGTTAAATTATCAGAGCTTGTT
>JAISOC010000003.1 GCA_031275915.1 Holosporales bacterium
TCATACACAACTTCCCAGTTACAAAATACAAACGAATTCAGTGTGATAGCATAAAGTATAAATCGCACGCTGTAAATATCATCTTTCCGGTAGGATAAGTTCATAAGATATGAGACAAAACGGGGGTCATACCTTTCAAGTTAAAGTGAGTATTTTAAAAGTCCAAGTTTGAATAATCTAGGGATGGAGGAATTTGCGAGAGGTTATCATTTAATATACCCCTAAAAGCAGGTCTCGATTTAATCCTGGCATACCATTGTTTTGCTATTTCATGTTTAGCCCAAGGAATACACCCCAAATAATCTACAACTGATAAAAAAGAGGCAGCGTATACATCTGCAATTGAAAAATATTGCCCTGCTAGCCAATTTCTTCTATCGATCAACCAAGATACATAATCTAGGTGTACATGTAATTTTGAGAGGGCCAGTCTAACACGAGACGGATCAGGAACCTTGTCTCCTTCTCTTACAAATCTCTTATAAATTTTCTCATTAATTATACACAAGTATACATCGTTATAAAATATGTAATCAAACCAATCTGCTATTTTTCTAGACTCGGCTCTGTCTATTTGATCTTCCCCTGTTAGGTTTGGTTTTGGATACACTTCTTCCACATATTCTCTGATAGCAGAACTTCCAAAAACTGAAGTACCATTTATATCCACAAGAACAGGTAAGGTACCAGCCGTGTTATGTTCAAGAACCTCCTCTTTAACATCCCAAGGTGCTTGATACACGCACTCATAATCTAGTTTTTTTTCTGAAAGCATAAATCTCACCACTCTGGAAAATCCACACAGTGGATAGTGGTACAAAGTTCTAACTGTCATATATTCGTTATATCATCCTGTTTTTTAATAAGCAGAGCTTCCACCTTCTTTGAAAATTCATTTATCATATCTTGAACATCATTGGATAATTTGTGCATTTCGTCTTCCCCAGTTTCTTTCTCATTTTCCATTTTTTTGATTAAGTCCAAGGCCTCTCTTCTAATATTTCTTAAAGCCACCTTGGATTCTTCTGCATATTTTGCGGCTAATTTTGATAATTCATGGCGTCTTTCATCTGATAATGGCGGAATTGGAACTCTAACAGCCTGTCCTTCCACCACAGGATTCACCCCTATCCCACTATCTCTAATTGCCTTCTCCACATGTTTTACTAGTTCTTTATCCCAAACACTAATAAGCAACATTCTGGCATCTGGAGCAGATATTGAACCAACCTGATTAAGAGGCATAGTGGTTCCATAAGCTTCAACCTTCACAGGATCCAAAAGAGCAGTTGATGCTCTCCCGGCCCTTATTCCAGAAAGCTCTTTTTGAAAATTCTCCACAGAAGCCTCCATCTTCTTTTGAAATTGCTGTAATCTTGAATCAACTTTCATAATTTTCCAGATAATGTAAATACTCTAAAACATCTCACTTATAAATATCAAAATTCGCGAGATTTTGCACAGGATAAATTTACAGTTTCGTATGAAGCAATAGAAAAATCCTGGCAAGATGTGTGAAATTTAATAGAAAAGCCTCTCTTGATGTGAAACCACAAAAAGAAGCGAGGGAATATTCCTCACTTCTTTTTTTTATACACAGAAGCGCTACACTATTTCTTGTTTGTCATTATATATCGTCTGTCGCTGTTATGTTTATCCAAATTTTGATATTCCACAAAAGTTGAGAGAAACGATAAATCTAAACCTCCTATATTTGTGTTGCTTTCGGGTTGATCGATCTCTCGTGATATTTCCAATGCCATTTTTAATTCAGTGTCGTCCTGATCTTCTTCAAAAGTCTGTGAATTCCTGGAGGCGTAACTTTTTAACGAATCGTGATCATCATCTTTGATGTTAACATTTGATGCTCGTATAATTCTTGTATTTTCACTAGATGTAGAAGTCAATTTTAAATTGTTAATCATACTGATCAAATCAAGAGGTAAGAAACTAGAACTACTGCTGGATGAAGAACTAGAGCTACTTGTAGAAGTCAATTCTAACATGAAGTCTATCAAGGACGGAGCCACAACTAACTCCCCTTGCTCTTCTTCTAATGACATTAAGATTGTACTACGGTATGACTCTTTTGCTTGCGGATAACTGAACAATATACATCCTGCGTATGCAATATCAGTGTCGTTATTATACATACTTAACATTTTATTGTAGTATTCATTATTTACTAGCATTTTCTTTCCATATTCCTGAATGGTAGGATTCATAAGCAGAGCGTAAAGACACGGTGTGTTATATTGATCTAGTATTTGTTGTTCTACTATTGCTTGATTTTCTAATTCTGCTCCACTTATTAAATATTTCCACACATATGGCAGAATCTCTGATTTCAACCATTTTGGATTATGTTTTTGTTTCCACATCTCTTCTGTTTCCGTATTTTGTCTGAGTTGTACAAAGTGCCCTAGAGCATTTGTATCCTGATTGCCTTCAGCAAAAGAGCCAAAGGGCCTAGAGGAGCTGGAGGAGCTAGAGGAGCTACTAGAAGAACCAGGAATTGTATTAGGTGAGATACCATTGTCACCAATTCTTGCTTGAATTACAAAAGGAGCATATGGATTTAGACATGATACGTTAATATTACTGTCAACAAGATTCCACAACGTATATTTTTCTTGCAGATAATTATCCAAAGGATAATTATAATCAAATCCATGTAAAACATACGCTTTTTTAATCTGTTCGTAATTCTCAAGCAATGGCTCGAAAGATTTATTAAGAGGATAAAGACAAACAATATTAGAAATATAATGATACGTCGCAAACTTTGCAGAATTTGAATTTTCTTGCAATTGCTGATATCCATATAATTCATTTGAAATTTCTGTCAAACCCTCTTCCTTGCTGATGATCGCGGATGCTGCTCTTTGATACAGTGCTGTACCTCCTTTTTAATTGCTTTGTGTAGTTGCACTCAACAAAGTACACGAATTGTACATAATTTCATCAAAAGCACCTCGGTCTTTAATTTTTAATCCGTTTGCTTTTATCTTTTTGGCTTGATCTTGCAATTTTTCACTGGCGAAACGTAGACTATCTATATAAGTATCCACAAGAGACTGATCTAATTGCTTCTTTTGAATAAAATTATCTAATTCTGTTTTTTCTTTTTTTATACGTTGTTCATACGTTTCTTTGAAATCTTTTGTACCACCACCATCTATAGCCTCATACTTTTCTTCGCCATCAGACACAGTATTTTTTGACTCTTTTGCGTTTTCCAATAAGATAGCCCTTTTCGTCAATTCTTTCGCTACTGGAAACTGCATGACTTTTTTAGCTCCATTCCATTTTGCTTGTATAGCAGGATCGTTGAATGTATTTTGATCCAGATCCTTGTTAGTGTGCAAACTTGCCATTGCGAGAAACGGTGAATTATATGTTTCATTAAAGTATTCTTGAGTAACTACTTCTTTCTTTGCACCATTAATGAGTTGTTTAATCATTTTTTCAAAATGCATGGCTGAGTCTAAATATGATTGCAGCATACATACTTTAAATAGATCTGTTAAAAATAGAAGGGCTGTGTAGGCTTGGTATACTACATTATATGTTGTAAGTACAGTTTGAATATTATTCCAAGTAATAGCCACAAGAACAGCTTGAGCTACTGCAGCTTGAGCTAATGGATTAACAATCATTTGTAACATCAGAGACTGATTCATTTGCAAACGATCTTGCATATCTGTTTCACAAGCTATGTGAAGTCGGTTTTCATAATATCCATTGCGCGTTTGTGTGAAATTATTTGTGTTTTGATCTATATCATTACCAAAACCTGCTCCAGAGCTATGACATATCATTGATGTAGTAATCGCCAAAACGAAGAGTGCCAAAGATTTTATGTTGCCTTTCATAAAAATAACCTATAAATAACCAATACTGTGGCAGTGTAATATATACTTGCCAAACAATCAAGTATTATTTTAATGAATTTTAAAAATTACACACTAAAGATCTTTTAATTGTTCCGTTAATTCCATTTACAAAGCAATTTTCTTCATTTACAGAGAAAATAACAATTGGAAGATTGTGTTCCATAGCAATTGAGAATGCCGCATGATCCATGATCTGTAAGTTTTTTTCAATAGCTTCTGAGTGTGAAATCTGTTTAATATGCGTTGCTTCTGGGAATTTTGCTGGATCTTTGTCATATATCCCATCAGTCTTTGTTGCCTTCAAGAGCACATCTGACCGAGTGATAATAGCATTGATAACCGCTATAGTATCAGTTGAAAAATATGAAATTCCTGCTCCCCCAACAAAAATTATAACTGTGTTATTTTCGATGTGTTTCTGTATATTAAAGGGATTTGAATTCTCTATTCCAAATGGAAGAGTAATCTGCGATAGAACAACAGAATCAACTCCAATTTTTCTGAATTCATCCTGAAGAGCAAGGCCATTTATAGCAGTCGCCAGCATTCCCATGCTATCAACAGTCTCCCTTTGAAACTTATTGAGACTTCTGCCCCTGACGATGTTTCCTCCTCCAATAACAATAGATACTGCAATTCCTTCCTTGAGTAAGTTTTTCACATTATTGCAGACACGATTGGCATTGAGAAAATCCAAAGCCAACGATTCTCCAGAGATCTTGATCAAAACTCTTTTGATAGGTCCTATTTCACTAATAGACAGCATCAAAAACCCTTCTTATAAACACTGTCAGAAGTAGCGTTAGCGAACGAAGTGAGCAAGCGTACACACCTATATAACTCCCTACCTCTCTCTCTAACAGTATTTTTCTTTTTGGAACGAAAAAAGAGAACCAGATTACCGAAGTGTCTGTCAAGGTGGAGAGCGAAGCGGACCTTGACAGACGAACGGAGGTAATCGGTATAATGGAGTTCCTCCAAAAAGGAAACATACTTTAGATCTTTCTTATATAGATCTCCCTTATACACTCTTTCAAGTAAGAACAATTGCACAGCGATCATTGACAGGTCAGCGAAATCAATCTGTATAATTGAGAGCAACATCGATCTTGCTTATTTCACGAATGACATAACTTCTTCTGCAAAATTGCTGGTAGCCCTCTCAATTCCCTCTCCCAGAATATATTTCACAAAACTAACAAGTTTCACATCACTTCCAATTTCTTTTCCGAAATTCTCAACAACGTCCTTCACCTTAGTTTTATTATCCATAACAAAAGGCTGCTCAAGCAAAACGATTTCCTCATAGAACTTTTTGATTCTTCCATCTGCCATTTTTTCTGCAATATCTGATGGTTTTCCAATTTCCTTGGCCTGATCAAGTATTATGGACCTTTCCTTATCAATAACACTCTGCGGAATGCATTTCGAGCAAAGATATGAGGGATTCGCAGCTGCTATGTGCATCGCTATTTTCTTTCCAAAATCCCTTAATTTTTCAATATCTTTTGAAGAGGATTCAAGAGCAACAAGCACTCCAATCTTTCCCATATTTTCTGAAACTGCATTATGTACATATGCAGAAATCACTCCATTATCAACTGATATTTTCTCAGAACGCCTGAGAGTCATATTCTCTCCAACAAGAGAAATCAGCGAATCTATTTCATTCTTCATGGATTTTGCGATTTCTTCTGTATTGTTAATTTCGAGAGCGACATCAGCAATTTTAGAGGCCAAAGCCTGAAATTTTTCATTTTTTGCAACAAAATCGGTCTCAGAATTCAATTCTATGATCGATCCTGTTTTGTGATCAGGCGTCAAGGAGAGAACAATTAGTCCATCAGCAGCTGTCCTTGAAGATTTTTTTGCAGCGTCCATCAATCCTTTTTTTCTAAGGCATTCTGCTGCTTTTTCCAAATCTCCTTCATTTTCAATGAGAGCTCTTTTGCAATCCATCATACCGGCCCCTGTTTTATCTCTCAATTCCTTCACTAATTTTGCATTAATCTCCATCATTGTATCTCCACACTTTTTTCACTATCAGCTTCATTATTAGCTTCATCACCAATTTCATTGGCAACCGCATTAATTGCGTCATCAGCTATTACCATTTTTCCCTCAATTTTTTCTTCTCCACCAAAGATTTCTTCGAGAACTGCGTCAGTTGCCCCTATGTCTATTCCAGATTTTTTCATACCCTTTTGAAGACCATCGAGAACTGCTCCAACAAAGAGATCGCAATACAAATTGATGGATCTTGTTGCATCATCATTCCCGGGAATGGGATATGTTATACCATCCGGATCTGAGTTGGAATCTATGACAGCCACAACCGGAATTCTCAACTTTTGGGCTTCTTTAACTGCTATTGCTTCACGCAATGTATCAAGAACTATAACGAGATCTGGAATGCCTCCCATGTCTCTGATACCTCCAAGAGCAAGCTCTAGCTTCTCGTGTTCCCTCTTTAATTTCAAAATTTCTTTTTTAGTTAAACCAACCGGATTAGCAATTTGCTCCTCAAGATTTGTCATTCTCTTGATGGAGTTACTGATGGTTTTCCAATTGGTGAGAGTTCCCCCCAACCATCTGTGATTAACATAATATTGACCACATTTTTGAGCAGATTCTTTTATTTTTTCAGAGGCTTGAATCTTGGTGCCTACGAAGAGGACTCTTCCATAATTGGCAACTATATCCTTGGTTATCTCAATGGCTCTCCGTAACATAGGAACAGTCTGCTCGAGATCCATAATGTGAATCCCATTTCTTTTCCCGAATATATACGGAGCCATTTTTGGATTCCATTTTCTGGTGACGTGTCCATAATGAACCCCAGCCTCCAGAAGCTGCCTCATAGTAAAATCTGTGTTAGACATAGATTAAAAACAATTCTCCTTCTCCGATTAAGCGAAAATTTGCAACTGGTCGTTTCATAAGAAACGCATCGGACTCCATTGCAAACTAAAAAAATCAATATGAATAAGGTTACCTGATAATCGACATAAGTGCAATTAAAACCTTATGCAATTACCGTCAATAGCAACATTTTCGCATACAACAAAAAAGAAAAGATGCTTATGTTTTTCGAATATAATCTATCCACCCTTGCAATATAAAACTGGCTGCTACTTTATCGATTATGTTTTTCTGCTTGTTTCTTGAAATTTTAGCTTCATTGACACATCTTTGAGAAGCATGAGTACTAAGTCTTTCATCCCAAAGAATTACTTCTATATCTATTAAAGTTTTCAGTTTTCCTATAAATTTTTCTACTTTTTGTAATTGAGAGTTATTGCTTTCTCCAGACATAGATATTGGCTTTCCTATAACTATAACTTTTACTTCATATTTATCAATAATCTCAAGCAATTTTGAAAAAACATTGTGACTTTCCAAAGTTGTGAGAGGAGAAGCTATAGTTAATGTTGGATCTGAGAGTGCGATCCCAATTCTTTTATGACCATAATCCAGCCCAAGAGCCCTTCCATTGTTCCTCACTGAAATAATTTCCTGTGTATTTCTACTATCGCTATTTCTGTTTGTTGAAAAGGAACGACAATTGATGAAGATCTCTCAGAAACTCGTCTATACTTCACATGTATATTCTTTGAAAGTTGAATATTATTCCTTTGCCCAACAACAGTGATTACTCCTATATTCTCATCAAATTTAACATCCGCCCCACTTCTTTGCATAATATCTTGAATATCTGCTTTATGAGACTTGTCAACTATAACTTGTTTGTGACTGAGTTTTATGAAATTAATGTTCCTTTGTTCAAAAATTTTTATAAATTCAGAAATTTTTTCAGTTTCGATTAATATAGAGGAGATATTATGCGCAATTCCAGTAATTTCTTTTGGGTCTAAATTATCTACAATCGTCCCTACCCCATCGCTGGAAAAACTGGATAATACTCTGAGTTTAACATTATGGTCATGCGCCAAATTAACAGACTTGTGTTGCAGAACCTTTGCTCCATAAAATGACAACTCAGCCATTTCTTCATATGAAATACATTGTAGTTTTTGAGCATTCAAAACAATTCTTGGATCAGCAGTATATATTCCATCAACATCAGTATATATAAAACATTCATCTGCCATAACAGCATTGGCAACCGCCACGGCTGAGGCATCTGATCCTCCACGCCCGATAGTTGTAATTTCATTATTTTCAGATATTCCCTGAAATCCAGAGATAACAGGAATAATATTGCCACCCAGCAGTAAATCGGTCGAAACACTTTTAATACTGGATTCCCCAAAAAGAGATTCAGTCACTATTGGGATTTGCCAGCCCTGTAGCGATTTTGCTGATATTCCTCTTTTTTGCAAACATAATGCCAAAAGACCAGATGAAACCTGCTCTCCAGTGCTAATTATAACATCGCTCTCCCTGTTATAGTTTGTGTCAGTGAAATTTCTGGCAAGAGCCAAAAGTTGGTTGGTAACCCCCTGCATGGCAGAAACTACAACTATTAACCTATGCCCTTTTTCATGAAGATTTTGAATTATAGATGTCACATTTTCAATTCTCGCCACAGTTGCAACGGAAGAGCCTCCAAATTTTAATACATATGTGCTCATTAGCTATTTAACTTAGATAGTCCACCCATCCTATGTTGCCATCCCCCCTTTTATACACCACATTTACCTTTCCAGTATCCGCATTTCTGAACATAACAACAGGAAGATTACCAAGATCAAGTTTAGCAACAGCTTCACTCACACTCAGTGACAAAACATACTTCTCTTGTTCAGCAATAACTAGATGTTCCTCATCCTTACCTTTTTGATATTTCCTCTCTATAACATAATCCTTCGCTAAATATCCATCATCTGCCCATTTATTTCTTTTATTTTGATCTTTAATCCTATGCTTGTGCTTTTTTATGCGAGATTCAAGTTTCTCAAGAGCTAAAGTCACAGCTTTGTATGGATCATCTGATTTTCCGTTGCTCTTCATTAAGAATCCTTTACTGGCATGCAGAATCACTTCAACCGAGAAAAATCTACTGTCCTTACAAATAACAATAGAGGACTCTATGCCACCTCCAAGATATTTAGAAACTATTTTGGAAATTCCTTCAGTAGTAAAACTCTTTAAGCTACTACCAACACTTATCCCTTTGCCAGACACTTTAATTTGCATGCTATTTTTTTGATGAAAGCTGTGAACGACGTCGAGATTTTACCAAGATTTACATAGTTTTAGAATGAAAAGTTTGCAAATGTATAAGTTCAAACACATGTGAGACAACACATTGGTGCTAACTCTGCTTAATGCTCGCTGTTCCATCAACGAAATTAAGCAGCATTTGTTCGTCACCTTTGTTTTCAAATTCCACTTTTGTTTTAATCGCTCCTCCCTTTGTATCAGTGATAAAACAAAACCCCTTTTCTAGTATTTTTTTATAGGATCCCTGTTCTAATCTTCCAGAGAGTATTGTTATTAATTCAAAATATCTATTTAAATATACCTTCATTAACTTATCAAAAACACTAGATGCAGAAGAACACGTCTGCTTTTTAAGAGCTATATAATTTTCAAGACTTATAATTTTTTGCTTTTGCAATTTAAGAGATTCCAAATTAAAGTATGTTTCAAAAGACTTAACAAATCTATCGGACATTTCGTCAAATCTCTGCGATAAATTGATTATAAAAAACTTGCTGGCAGATATGGATTTAGCAAAATTATCTATCTTGTTTTCATGTTCTCTCAAAATTCTGAGCATAGACATGGTCATTCTTTCACAATATTGAATAATTTGAAGATTTACATCCGAAAGCACAGGAGTACATAATTCTATAGCAGCAGTTGGAGTTGGAGCTCTCAGATCTGATGCATAATCTATAAGGGTTGTGTCAGTTTCATGCCCTATCGCAGAAATCACTGGAATATTGCTGTCATAGACCGCTTTAATCACTATTTCTTCATTAAAAGGCCACAAATCTTCCACACTTCCTCCACCTCTCGCAACTATCAAAACATCAGGTCTTTCATCAACCATAATGTTGAAACCACGAACAGCTTCAGCCACTTGAGAAGCTGCCTCATTTCCTTGCACATTAACAGACCATACAATAATCTTGCAGATTGGATACCTATCTCGCAACCTATGTTGCATATCTTGCAAAACTGATCCCGTTTTTGAAGTTATTATTCCTATAATTCTTGGGTATTTTGGAATTGGTCGTTTTTTGTCAAAATATCCCATTTCGTGAAATTTTTTGCGTCTTTCATTAAGAATTTTTAAAAGAGCTCCCTCTCCAGCAATATTTGCCTCTTCCACTATGATTTGATATTGAGATTTAACGGAATATGTTGTTACCCTACCTTTTACTATTATTTGAGCCCCATCTTCCAGGGGGAAGGATAAATGAGTTCCTCTCCAACATATAGCATTAATAACGGAATCATCATCCTTTAAAGAAAAATACGTATGTCCTGAGCTGTGAAGTTTTAATCCAGATATCTCTCCCTGCACTCTAAGGCTTGTGAAACTTTTCTCAACTGTCGATTTTATCATGCCTGAGAGCTCAGACACGGACAAAACTTTTTCATCTCCAAGTATGTGTATTGTTTTCTCTAAAGATAAACTTTGTGGCATAGGTAAATATAGTCTCTTCATAATGTTCTCCATCAACTATACAGCATATTTATACCAAACATCCACGATTTCTGGGACAAAATCACAAAAGTTAACCATTTCTTAATGTTTTCACTAAATCTGTTGATAACCTTGTTAATAACTGATTTTGGATCGAATAAAAATACCACTCACAGTACGCTCGTACGTAGTTGTTCAACAATTGAACACCACCTCAAACCATTGAAAACTCTGGCAAAATTAAGATTTCATAAAAAAATAAATTTTTTTTGTCAAAAAGTTCGTAAAAAAAATCTTTCGCTTCAAATGTTAATATTTTTATCGCAATTTATATATTTTTTGATAAGAAAATATGAGATAAAGGAAGAAACTCCATTGTATATAAAACAGTCCCACCTAAATCTGGTTAGGTGGAACTTGTGGTTGTTATCATTAAGCTGGCGGAGCTCCCCTAGTTATAGATCCAAAAGTTATACCTCTCCATTTTTTGTTTACAACATCTGTATCTGCATTGCTACGATTATACTCATCTTCACACAGGTATAGGGCTATTTTTGTTGTATCAGTAGTTATGCTTATAAAACCAGAACCACCTTTTCCAAACATACTTCCTCCCCATGAAGTTATTGCTGCTCCAAAATATATAGTTGTAAGGGAAGCACACCCAGACAATAAACGATCTCCAGTATTTGTTAATGAATAAAAATATACTGTTGTGAGAGAAGAACAGTTACATAGAAAAGTATCAGCAGCAATTGTTAATGAATGAAAATATACTGTTATAAGAGAAGAGCAGTTACATAGCGAACTATTTCCAATAGTTGTTAATAATGGGAAGTATACTGTTGTAAGTTTAGGACAACCAGACAATAAATTAGCTCCCGCACTTACTAATTTCTCAAAATATGCTTCTTCCAGGGAAGGCCAACCTGAAGCAGCAGCAGAACCAAGACCACCTAATGTGCTATCCCCAATGCTTATTAAGGAGTTTAATCTAATGGTATGTAACTGGCTAGTGGTGGCAATACCGATAGCATTTATCTGTTCCAATAAGGTGTCCAATATAGGAGGATCATATGTATCATAATCTCTATCATAAGTACCAGGAGTTAGAGTAAACTCATCTATTGTTATACTTGTTAGATGTCCCCAATTAATTATAGGAAGAGATATAGTATTAAGATTTGGAGAACAGTATATTCTTAGTTCATCTATATCAGTTGTGTATATATCTTCTTGTTCTAAGCACTGTCCTAGTATAGAACCAAAATCTGTTA
>JAISOC010000011.1 GCA_031275915.1 Holosporales bacterium
AAGATGTTAGAAATAAAAGAGGTGCTGATATTGGAAGTGACCATCACCTAGTAGTGGCTCTATTTAAATTAAAAGTTTTGGCTTCACAGAGAAAATTCCAAACTTGTGCAAAAAGATAAAATGTAGACAACTTGAAACAGATTGAAATTAAGAACGAGTTCAAGATTAAATTACAAAATAGGTACCAGGAATTACAGAGAACTGATGACCAAAATGAAGATATAGAAGAAATTTGGAATGCAACCAAAAGTGCCTTGATAAAAACCACTGAAGAGGTGATAGGATATAGAGAAAGGGATAGAAAAGAGTGGATGAGCAGTGGGACTTGGGATATGATCAAACAAAGGAAAGAAGCAAAAATGAAACTAAATATGGCAAAGAGAAGGCAGCAAAAAATGCAAAAATCCCAAATATATTGTCACTTAAATCAACAAGAAAGAAGTGCGACGGGATAAAAGGAGATGGACTGATAATCAAGCCAAGAAAGCAGAAGAAGCAGCCAAGAAAGGGAATATGAAAGAACTCTACGATACTATGCGAGTGTTAACAAATAAACCTAAGAAGGCTAGGCCAATAAAGAGTAAAGATGGACACCTGCTCACAAATGAACAAGTTCAGATGGAAAGATGGAGAGAATACTTCCTGGAGATATTGACCAGAGACATTATAAAGAATGATGGGGATGAAGATGAGGATGATGTAGGGAACCAGAGAGAACTAAGAACAAATACGGAAGTACCATCAAAATTGGAAATATTGCAAGCAATTAAGTCATTGAAGAATGGAAAGGCACCGGGAGTAGATAGGATTCCTCCGGAAGTATTAAAGCTGATCCACATACAACAACAACAACAACAACAACAACAACAACAACAACAACAACAACAGAGTTATTGTACCCAGTTATTAAAAAGATTTGGACAGAAGAAAGGATGCCAGAAGACTGGAGGAAAGTTGTACTAATAAAAATTCCGAAAAAAGGGAATTTAAGTGCATGTAACAACTAGAGAGGAATCACGCTTTTGTCAGTACCCAGTAAAATTATGACTACAGTTATATTGAACAGAATAAGAGAGAAAATTGATCAAAGATTAAAGAAAGAGCAAACAGGATTTAGGAAGAACCATTCTTGTGTGGACCAGATCAGAGCAATGAGTGGAATGAAAGATTACATTTGGTGTTTATTGACTTTGAAAAGGCGTTTGATTCAGTGAGTAGAGATAAGATATGGAAAATAATGGAAAGATTTGGTCTGCCACAGAAAATATTGAAATTGATATAGGAAACATATAGGAATTATACCTGTCAAATTTTACAGGAAGGGAAATTCACAGAGCCTATAGAAATTAAATCTGGAGTGCGACAAGGATGTGTACTCTCCCCAATTGCCTTTTTGCTGGTTATAGATGAAGTGTTGAGGAAAAGTACAGAGTGAAAGAAATGAGGTATAACATGGAGAATGACTGAACAATTGGAGGACCTAGTATTTGCAGACGATGTATGTCTTTTGTCACACAGACTTTCAGACATGGAAGAGAAGATAAAGGATGCAGAAAAGATAGGAAAGAAAGCAGAATTAAAAATAAATGAAACTAGTACAAAAGTAATGAGGATCAATACCAATACCAGCAAAATGGAAAAAATTGAAATAAATGGGAAGGAATTCGAAGAGGTAAATGAATATAGTTATTTGGGAAGTATTGTAACGGGAGGTGGTGGAGCAGATGAAGATGTAACCAATCGTATTAAGAAGGCAAATGTGGCATTTGTGCAGCTGTATAGGATTTGAAGAAACAAGAATATAAGAATGAAAACCAAGTTAAAATTTTTTAACAGTAATGTGAAAGCAGTTTTATTGTATGGCTGCGAAACTTGGAAGGTAACAAATCCAATCATGCAAAACCTGCAGTCCTTTATAAACCGTTGTCTCCGAAGAATATTAAATGTACGATGGCCAGAAGTAATTAGTAATATAATGCTATGGGAGCCAACAGGAGAAAAACCAATAGAACTCCAGATTAAAAAACAAAAATGGAAGTGGATAGGGCACACTATTAGGAAGGACAAAAATGCAGTTGAGAGGATTGTGTTGGACTGGAACCCCCAGAGCGTGAGAAAGAGAGGAAGACCAAAGAAGACCTGGAGGAGGTCAGTTACATAAGAGGCACAGAGAGAAGGAAGCACGTGGAGTGAGGTGAGGAGGTTGGCAGCAGACAGAAGTCGCTTGAGAAGCTTCGTGGAAGCCCTTTGCTCCTACAGAGGGGACAAAAAGAAATGATGATGATAAAGGGGTCCAAGGTTCTGGGCAGAACTTTCGCAATTTACGTTTACGCACACAAAATTGCATCATAAAGTAATCTACGATAGTACTTCGGTTTCCCCTGCCAATCTTCATTCCACCAATTGCTCCACAATCACCCTCATCTAACATCTGGGGTTTGTATAATAGGCCAAAATTGACCGCAGTACCTAGGGGACTTAGTCCCACCCCAATAATAATAATAATAATAATAATAATAAATCTACGATAACCTACATAAAGCCATTTGTTTGTGGATATTATGACTCTAAAATCGATATTAAAATAAGGAAATGTTTGCTGGTGAATTTTTGGTGGGTTAATAAGTCCTCGCCTTACTTAACAACAACACGTGTTTAGCACGCGCTGGCCTGTTCTTCAACGCCAAATCGTCACGCTGTTTCAGTGTTGGTTACTTTCACCACAAAAAAAAATTCATACATACCTTGTACGTATATCTACAATATATTTTACACTGACTGTGGCTACAATTTATTATGTCTATGACGAAAGTACGTTACCCGTACTAATAACAACCGGTAATATCTGTACTGAACATTTCCTTCTTGCTCCTTAACGAACGCCTAGTATCCCTAGCACGCCTAGTCCGACCGTGTAACTGCACATTATTGGCGGGCAAAATGGCCGACATGACGTCACACGAAATATTATTGCTCCCATCTCTACGCATCATACTCAAACTAAATACAAATTGACCGATAGCACAATCAGTAAAAAGGTATGCTAACATAGCACCTGCTTTTGTGTGCTCCTGGTTTCCCCCATGAAGA
>JAISOC010000064.1 GCA_031275915.1 Holosporales bacterium
TGTCGCTTTTACTTCTTCTCCCAACCTGCTCGTTTTTAAAGATTTGAAGTCATCACTTAACCTTTTGTATCTGGTTTCTTGCAGCTTTTTCATCTTTTCCAAACATTCCTTTATTTTTGCCTCATCCTTCGATGACTTCAAAGCTTTGTATTCACTAAATAACTTTTCGAATTTAATATTCTCACCTAAGTCTAATGGCATTGGCGGCACTGGCAGTTTGTTTCCCACTGATACTGGCAGCAATACTTTTTCTACTTCTTTATTAGCTGCTTTATTAACTGGTTTAAGATTAACCCCCTGCTTTATTTCCGCAAGAAGGTTTATCCGATTACTCGAATTGGCCAAATTGGCATCGGCCCCTTCCTGAACTGCGGATTCAATAACACTCTTCTTTAGACCACTCTTCTTTAGTATTGGTGGAGATATGTTTCCTCCTTGTTCTAGCGGTGGTGGTGGAGGTATGTTTGCTCCTTCTGTTACTGGCACATTTGTGGGTGGTGGCGAATATCTTCCTCCTTGTTCTAGCGATAGTGGCGCATTTGTTCCTGATGGTGATGATGTAGAAGTATCTTTTTTCTCTTTCTTTTCCTTTTTTGCAGCATTTTTCTTGCTATTTATGTTTAATAAACTCACATCAAAATCAGAACTAATCATCTCTTGTGACATGTCTACCACACGAAGACTTAACGCTTTATTTCTTCCCACTGCTTGTGGTATTGTCAAAGAAGAACTGACTATCTCTTGTAACATGTCTACGTTATTTGCTAAGTTTAGCTTTCTCACTGGTGGTGGTGGCGGCTGGGATTTTGTACCGGTGGGCGCTATTGGTCGTCGTTGTGGTGTGGATACTACCTTCGCACCGGGGGACGGTGGCGGCGACGACGACTGCGACACCGGTATCATCGACGATGTTGGTGGTGACGATAAGTGTTGCTGTTGCCTTTTTTGGCTTAAGATACTGCCATCAGCATCGGTGACCACACACCCTGCAGCAAATATTACCGGTACTATCAACAACAATCCCTTCCTGATCATTCGTGTTCGTGTAATTTTATTATTGACCCTTTGATTACTCATCGAACCACGTTCTTTTTTATTTTGCATCCATCTTCCTTTTAGCAAAGTCTCTTTAGTTTGCTTTTTAATTCACCATTACCCAGACATTCTAGCATTTTTACTGCCCTACTGTCAAAATATACTGTTGGGGAAGGAGGCATATATAAAGGTGTGTCTATGTTTTTCCTTCCCTACGACGGACTGCAGGATTACCCCATTGTACTTCCTATTGTAACGAATTTCACACTTTTTGCTCCGTGTTCCCTTAAAATTTTGGAACATTCTGAGATTGTGGAACCTGTAGTCATAACATCGTCAACAAGTAGTATTCTTTTATTTTTAACATTTTTATTGACAACAAACGCATCCTTTACATTCTCCTGTCTCTCCTGTAGAGTTTTATTCTTCTGATATTCAGTTCTTTTAATTCTTTTTATGATTTTTGCATCCATTGGAATTTCAGAGATTTTTGCAATATATTTAGATATAAGCATGGATGGATTAAATCCTCTTCTTAAAATTCTGGAGAAGTGTGAAGGAACAGGAACAATGAGATCTGCTTTTTCTATAAAATTTTCATATCTGTTGTACAACAATTGGGAACATTTTCTTGAAACATGCTCATCAGCCTCCTTTTTTATTCTCATTATTATGCTTTTGGCACTGTTGTTGTATAAAAACAGAGATCTACCTGCCTCAAAAAACCTCTCCGTATTTTGACACATCTTGCAGGTGAGTTCGTTGTTGTAAGAAGTATCAAGCAATTTCCCACAGATCCGGCAGTATGGGAAATCTACAAACACTATATTACCAAAGCATTCTGAGCAAAATAGGGAACCTATCTCTGTATCTTTTCCACATACCATACATTTATCTGGAAATATCCAATCTATGACGCTTTTTAAAATTTGCACAATGCAATACACTCTAGTTTGGGAGTGTTAATATTATATAAGCAGAAATCCTTATGAAAAAACTTCTTGTTAGTTGTTTGTGTTTTCTACTTCTTCCTTCCTGTGACAGAGCTGTTGAAAAAAATTATCTCTCGAAGGGAGTTAATCCAACTTCAGTCAAAAGTTTAACAAATCCAGTGGAGGACGAGAGTGAAGAAAAAATCTTCCATATTAGAAGAAGTGAGCCTGAATTTATAATCCCAGATGTTATGAAACAAAATGTATCACTATCTTTAAATGATAAATTGCCCATAAGAAGTGTTTTATGTGAAACATCCAAAAAATTGAATATTGATTTTCAGATGGATCCATCTATAAACACGAAGATTATTTTTTCAGTACATAACAGACCATTTATAGAGGTTTTGGATGCAATTTGTGATATGGCCAACCTGAGATATTCAATTCACAATAATATAGTGAGCGTTGTTAATGATCTCCCATATACAGCAACATACAGTTTAAGATTTCTGAATTTTTCAAGAGACAGTGAAAACAAAATATCTATAGCAACGGAAGTATCCTCCGGAGCCTCTCAGGAAAATAGCAGTGGAACAACAGCCTCTGGGAAAACAGTATCCACAATAAATACCAATACAGGTGGTTCTTCAGATAGCAATGTTACTGTAAAAACTAAGAATGACTTCTGGGCAGAATTTGAGGAGGGCATCAAGGTCATATTGGGTAAGAAAGAAGATGCCTGCTATTCCATAAATAAACAATCTGGAATTGTGACAGTATCTGCAAATTCAAAACAGCAGAAATGTATAAGGGATTACATAGGTGCGATAAAAAGTTCCACAGAAAGTCAGGTTTTGATAGAGGCAAAAATCATAGAGGTGGTCCTTAAGAATGAATATCGAAGAGGAATTGATTGGAGCATTTTGAGCAAGAAAATTGATATAACTGCAGAGTCTGGAATGAGAGACAGTGTGTTTGATAGTGCTACCACTCCATTTTCTGGAAAATATAAAAGCAAAGGCATGAACATTCTTCTCAATGCTATTGAAGAATTTGGAGCTACGAGAACTATTTCAAATCCCAGAATAACGGCTATGAACAACCAAGCCGCTATTCTTAAGGTTGCAGAAAATCACGTGTATTTTAAGCTGAATTATGACAAAACTTCATCATTAACAGATAATGGGAGGGACAACACCTCGGTCTCCAGTGATATCAGAACTGTTCCAATAGGACTCGTTATGTTCGTTCAGCCATCAATAGATACTGCAAATGGAACAATAACTTTGTTTCTGAGACCAACTATATCCAAACTTTCTGGATCAAAAAGAGATCCAGCAGTGGATATAGCGATCAGATCTATGGATAAGGACAATAAGGATAAATACGAACCTTCATGCATACCAGTAACAGAGGTCAGAGAAGTTTCTTCAGTTTTGAAGCTTAATGATGGGGAAATAGCAGTTCTTGGAGGATTTATGGAGGTTAGATCATCCAAAAACAAATCAGGAATGCCACACATAAAGGATGTACCTTTCATTGGAGAAGCAGTAAGTTCCATGGGAACTGGAGACGAAGTAGTTGAACTTGTCATACTGATTAAGGTGAAAATTGTTGGAGATCACAACCAACAACAGAGAGCAGCAGACATCAGACTTCAAAGATTTGTCCCAGATCCAAGGCCATTTTGAATGTTTCTGTGATGATTTATAATTCCGTGTTTCCTGGTGCAGTATAGCATTGTCTCAGCTTAGATTTTTGTTTGACTCCATGTTGTGACTGTGTTTTCAATGAGAACAATAACTTGGAGTGGGCACTGTCGTAAGAGGTTTCCAGGTGCTTGAGTTTGTATTCTACTGTGTTATCCTCACATCCTATAGTCTTTGTCAATTTTGACAATTCATCAGAAGACAAATTTTCATTTGTAGTTATGGGGGGATACAGCTTTTGTGGGTTTTTGTTTTGATGAAAACTGATCTCTATTGAACAACTTATTCTATTAAGCCTACCCTGTGCCTGCAAATTTTCGTACATAAGGTCAGCAGTAGGACTTTTATGACCAAAAAACGTAGGGTACAAGCACCCATAATTGGTATTATATCCAGCACTTTCCACTTCAAAGCACGATAAAATACACACAAATGTCAGTAATATTATTTTCATAAACTATAAAGTTAAAAACAAATCAAGCGGCGATGATAGAACAAATTACGTGCAAATGCAAAAATTTATTTCAAAAACGAGACTTTTAACATGTGCGAAAGTTCAAAAATCACCAATTCGCCTTTTTTATTTGTTAATCTTTATTTAACTCTTTAATTGTATTATAAAAATATGTATACTGTATTTGTCTTTTGTGTATAGTTATTGCCATGAACAACAATAAAATTTCTTCGTTAATTCTTAGTATAACTATTGTAATACTGTTGATTAATAATTCTATGGGAAGCGAACAGTCACACAATACTGCCGTTTTTCAGTCTTTTGATGTTCAATATGAAAAATCTCCTCTTTTCGTGGCATACGAAAATGATAGAAAGATGCCCTTATCCGCTCATAAGCACACGTTCTTAAGTAAAATTTCAGCCAAACACAAAGAGCAATCTAGCTTTTATAATTTAAATTTGGCAGATATCAACAAAATCCTTACCAATAATGGGTTACCGACAACAACTTATTTTCGCTATAAACTTCTGAGCAATATTATACAAGCACTGAGGTGGCAATTATTCATGGACGCTTTCTTACATGTTTCACGTCTTTTGTTTAATGTTTTGGACAATGCTACATACGTTCCGGTTGAGCAATCGTTTTTTGAAGCATGTTATAACCAAACTTTCCTCATTATCGGAACAGCAAATCTTCCTAATGTTAATGAGGCTTTGCTTAAGCAATATCCGGTTGCGTATGATAAATTTGGCTTTTGTCTTCAAGAAGCTTCAAAATTCAGGAATTATGAAGTGGTTAGTACGTTGGATGATGTCTGTCATGAAAATGAAAAAATAACAAAGGCGTCTTCTGCAAATAGCTATGATGAGTTCAACAAAATTTTTGATGACCTCAGGATTGATGATGAAGAACAGGTGACAACTGGAGCA
>JAISOC010000045.1 GCA_031275915.1 Holosporales bacterium
TTGTTGTCTGCCAACAAGTTTAGCACTTTAATGATGAGAGTGCAAATTTTTTATGATTTTAAAAATCAGGTTCTTTATTTAAGTTTCTTCCATTTTTCGAACATTCTATTTAAGTCACAACTGTCTGTTGGGGCTTTGGAAAACCATTGTAGGTCTATTGATTCATCAGAAATTTGTATATCCTCATTTTCGTTGGTGGCCCTTAATAAAAATCTGACGTCATAATGATAATGCTCTTGAATTCCGAAATATTCTGGAACTAGATGCACGTCTATATCAAAAATTTTATCAGATAATAGTTCAATACCAAGCAAACCGGATTCTTCATGAGTCTCTTTCAAAGCCACTCGTATAAGATCATGGTCGCCGTCAGCATGTCCACCAAGTTGGAACCAATCATTGAACTGTTTATGATGAGTCAACAGAACATTTGTTCCAAATGTGTCTTCAAGCCAGCCACTGGCTGTGAAATGTCCTTCAGTGCAACTACGATCAAAACAATTTGGTTCTCTTAAAAGGAAATTCAGCATCATACTTTTATACTCAGATCGGCTTCCAACCGAGTAATTTTTGAAACCAATTTAGCCTAAAAAAGCCCGCACCATAAGCCATTCAACAATTTAAGACTACTCGTTTGTAGTGTTGCACAACTATATACTCAATTTCTTTGTGATCCTCCGGGAAATAGTCATTTAACAACTCGAACAGCCCTTCCATGAGATGATTAAAATTTGAAACAGAAACACCTAAGATCCTCATTCTACGACGTTATTATCCATAATACAAAAAGTGTTGCGGAGTAATTGAGACATCTATGGTATGTAAGGAGAACTCCATAGAGCATAGACTTACAAAGGTAAAACATCCATGGACAAATGGGCAGGTTGAGAGAATGAATAGAACTATACAGGAGGCTACTGTTAATAAGTACTTCTATAAGGATTATGAAGAACCAGAGAGGTTTATTAAAGACCCACATCACTTCATGCCAGGACCATACACCTAATATCAGGGCACGCTCCTCCCTCAAGACATTGACATTACAACCATAATCCTATCTTTGGCGGAGAGAGGGGGATTCGAACCCCCGATACGCTATTAACGTATACTCGCTTTCCAGGCGGGCGCCTTCAGCCACTCGGCCATCTCTCCTATTCGACTGAATCCTATCATACAGTATCAATTCCCCAAACCTTTTAAATATATCGTACTTTCAGAATTTCATATGTTTTCATACCTCCAGGGGTGATTACTTCGACCATATCCCCTGTTGTGCGACCTATCAACGCCTTCGCTAATGGAGAGGTAACTGGCAAATATCCGTTCTTTATATTGGCCTCAATACTACCAACTATCTGAAACGACATTTGATTTTTTGTTTCCACATCAATTAAAGTAACTGTAGCTCCAAATCTAATGTCCTTTGCTTCAATCTTGGAGACATCCACTATCTCTGCTCTATTAATTTGATCTTCTAGATCGGAAATTCTGGATTCTATCATTCCTTGTCTTTCCTTAGCAGAGTGATACTCTGCATTTTCAGATAGATCTCCGAGTTCTCTTGCAGAGGCAATAGCATTTATAATCTGTGGCCTCTCCTCATTTTTCAGATGCTGAAGTTCCTCCAAAATCTTTTGATATCCACCAACAGTCAAGGGAATCCTGTCCATTCTATTTAATTCTATGCTAATTAAAAATATGATCGCACATTGTTATCAGAGACTACCACTGTCTGTCAATCAAAAATTTAATGCTACCTATATTTTTAACAAAATTACTAATTTTTCTGTGGCTATGGAACATCATGTATATTCGAACCGTTCTTCAACCTAGCAATTTTTGGAACTAATTTAACATGGAAAAGCCTGTTCTACAAGCAATCTTACAATTTACGTTTACTCGTTTGTAACAACACTCGACTATAGTATCTACAAGTTTTCAGAATTTTCTTTTTTCTGACTAGGTTATCTATTACTTTAGTCAAACGCAATGTTTCTAATATAAAGCAAGTTACTGTTGTAAAAAACACACATAATCTTTATAAAATGATAAATAGCTTTACACTTATAGCCTTCAGCTAGCCTTCAGCGAGGTTTGTGTAGTAGACTGTCTGATGATGTGGTTTTTTGTGGGATGTTTCGTATATGAGACTTTGGAAATGTTTGTACATTGTGGTAGCTGTGTATTTTGTCGCAGTTGGGAATGCAACGAATAATCAATCTGAAGGCTCCTGTGAAAGTTCTGGAGAATATTATCCGCCAGTTGCTCCTTATCCATCTTCAGAATCTGCTGCATCAACTACTTCTGTTACTGGGTTTTATGGGGGAGTTGGCATTGGACTCGGACGTTTGAAAAACAGAGTCTATAAAGATAATACAGACACAAGGAGAACGAAATCTAAGTCTGGGCTACTATGGGATATCTTCTGTGGATACAATTTTCAATTTGGGAAGGTTATAGTTGGTGTGGAAGCTCTTATGGGCATGGAGTATGCAAAACCTAAGGTATTCACCAAGGATAGTACAACAACAGATGATAATTCAACGGGTTCAGTTGAGAGTACAACCCTCAAGCGCAAATACAGCTTTGGATTGGTACCACACGTCGGATACAACGTATTTGGAGGGTTCAATGTATACCTTAATTTCGGAACTACCATTGGTAAATACAATTTAAG
This sequence comes from Holosporales bacterium, assembly GCA_031275915.1. Lineage (GTDB taxonomy): Bacteria > Pseudomonadota > Alphaproteobacteria > RUG11792 > RUG11792 > JAISOC01. The sequence goes on from JAISOC010000045.1 coordinate 2,678, forward strand.
ATTCAAAAAAAGAACAAAAAGCAATGTTGCAACAACTACTAGTAAACAAGCGACAAGTACAGGTACAACAACAACCACTACTACAACTATTACTACAAACGAGCCTGTAATCGATGAAAAAAAGGCCAACAAAAGCAAAACGAAAGCTTCTATAGTACTTGGTCTTGGATTGGAGCAAAATTTCGGTCCCTTCTTTGTAGGAGCTGAATGTAACAAGATTGTCGGGAAGAAAATTGGAGAAATAAAGGAAGGAAAAGAAAAGGTGAAAACAGGTTCATATACATTCAAACTGAAAGGCGGATATCGCTTTTAGGATGCTTTGAAAAACGACAAATGCCAGCAAAATGTGTTAGTTGTGCTATGTGTCAGTGCACGTTTGGAGTTGCCCCCTCTACATTAAACATTCTTCCGACCAACAGAGTTCTTTGTGGAGCCTTGCCTGCTGGTAATATTATGGATTTTGCTCCAATTATGAACATAGCTCCGTTTGGAATGTGTTCATCTGCGGCTAATCCGACTGTAGCTGCTGCAACAGCAGCTGCCTTGGGAGTTCTCACTCCAATGCCATGTGTTCCAGTAACAACTCCTTGGATTCCGAGTTCTCCAACAGTTATGATAGGTACGGGCCCAGCTCTTAATATGGGGGATAAAACAATGTGCACTTGGGGAGGAATGATTACCATCGTAACTCCAGGACAATTTACAGTTGTATAGAAATGGTATGTCAAGCTAAATTAGCCACCACCTCTCTCACAACAAATAAACCTCTTAACATACCTCTAGGAAGAGTGTAATAATATATACATAAAGGAAAGGATTATCTGTTTTAAAAGGGGAGGAAGTAATGAAGAAGTTACTATTAAGTATTGCTATAATAACGGGGGGGGGGGGGCGCGACTTATTCTTCCTCTCTACATACAACTACTCAAAGATATAACATAATACGTAGTGCATTAGATATACAAGACTCTAAACACCCAGATGGTTTATTTACAGAAGAACAGGAAGATGAGTTATTGATAGATGATTTAAAGTTATTAAAAGGTACTGGAGAAACAACAATAGTACCTTCTTCAGAAATAATAGCAGGAGATGGATATTATTATCATCATGATATTAAGAGGCTTTTTCTTTATCATGTAGAAAACTTTGACTATACATTGAATGATTTAGATGAAGTAACTAATTCTGATATAGAAGAACTGGTATTGTGTGCTTGTCCCAA
>JAISOC010000104.1 GCA_031275915.1 Holosporales bacterium
AAAGAGATAGGAGTAACTGGATTGTTGCATTTATTCTTCCTTTGTTATTACTTTTTATTTTTGGATACGGTATTTCTTTTGATATAGAAGGAATAAAGATTGATTTAATTTTAGAGGATCAAGGAAAAGAAGCATTTGATCTTGCTGAGCAATATATTTCTTCGAAGTATTTCAATGTCAATGTGGTCCATTCTATGAAAGAAGCTGAGGGAAATATGGAATCTGGTATTACTCAAGGCATTGTTACAATTCCTTGTGATTTTTCAAAGAGTATGGAAAAGGGAGAAAAACCCAGAATACAAATTATAAGCGATGGAACTGATCCCAATACTGCAAGCTATGTTGAAAATTATGCTATGGGAATTTTTTATAAATATATTGGTAAGAAGCCTCTTGTAAATGTTGTTGATAGACTGTGGTTTAATCCATCGACAAATACTATAAATTTTGTGATGTCTGGGGTATTAACTATGATTATTTCAATTGTTGGAGCCTTTATGACATCTATGGTTGTTGCCAAAGAATGGGAGAGGGGAACCATGGAATCTTTGATAGCTACCCCCGTTACCATTGGAGAAATAATCATTTCCAAACTCATTCCTTATTTTGTGTTATGTGTTTTTGCCATGTTGTTAGCTGTTGAATATGGGCTTTTTGTTTTCAATATGCCATTTGAAGGATCTTTTTGGGCTGCATCCATAGTGACTTCAGTATTTATAGTTGTGTCGTTATTGATAGGTTTGGTAATTTCAACTGCTGCAAAAAATCAATTTGTGGCGGCAATGGGGGTCTCTGTTGTTACGTTTTTACCTTCTATGATGCTTTCTGGATTTGTATTTGAGATAAAGAGTATGCCTTTTTGGCTGCAAATTATAACTTTTATTTTTCCTGCAAAATATTATGTGTCTAGTATTAGAACATTATGTCTTGTTGGAGACGAGTGGTCATTGATTTTAAAGGATACTGTGGTTCTTGGATGCTTTGCCTTTATGTTGCTCGTGTTAGTGAGGAAAGTTTTTAAAAAAGATGTGGAGTGAAGGGAGATAAGCTTACTTTTTTTTGAGAAAGCGATAGATTGTACATTTGTTTAATGGGAGGAGTATAAATTCTCAAACGAAATAGGACACACTGGGTGTTGTCTTTTTGATAGCTGTTTTACATCTTTATTTCTCCATATAAATATTCCTCTATCGATATTGTGTTCGATATAAGGAATTTTGAAATTGGGGTCTAAATCTCGTATTGGCCCAACAAGACCCAGATTTTTCATAATTGCATTGATTTTGTTACGTCCTTGTTGCTTCGAGTTTGAATATAAAATATCTTCCTCAATTACACATACGACATTATTTTCTCCAGGAACGAAGATGATATTTGGGTTTTGTTGCCAAAAAAAGTACATGAACGTCGAAATAATAATAGGCACGAGACCAACATACCTTATTTTGGTTTTGAGCAAACACAGCAAGATACCTCCTATTATCATCATGGATAATATGAGAGGGGTTGGTGTTTTTAAAGCTATTTCAGAACCTGGCAAACTGGATACAAACTGAGCCGCTCTTACCAATATGTTGATCGAAACTTCCAAGGGCTTTATTAAAATATCTGTGAATATCCCGAGAAAAATGTTCGCTATTCCAAGGGGGGCTATTAGAAAACTTGTCAATGGAATTGCTATCAAGTTTCCAAGTATGTTTTGAGCACTAAATCTATTGAAAGTTGCGACAGAAATTGGAGTTGTTGCTATAGTTGCTATAATCGTTGAGATAACTGAGGCAAATAGGTATTTACACGGTTTATTAATGCGTATATCGGTAAATTTTTCTTGGAATACTTCATAAAAGGAAATTAGGGCAACTACAGCAGAAAATGACAACTGAAAGCTAACGTGAAACAGAGAGAAAGGATCAAACAGTAAAATCAAAAAAGCTGCTATCGAAATGTTTCTGAGAGATAGAGCCTTTTTGCCTAAAATGATGCTGATAAGACATGTTGTTGTCATTATGAATGCTCGAAGAGCTGATGGAGAAAATCCTGATAAAGCTAGATATAAAAAAGTTGGGGGAATGGTGAGAACAGCCGCCGTAGATGAAGCTTTTATTCTGTGAAAAAAGCAACTGATGTAAAGAAGAATTTTTTTAAACAGCATAAAAAGAATGCCTGCAACAATACTCATGTGTAGTCCAGATATTGCCAATATGTGTGCTATTCCAGCCCTTATGAATCCATCCCTTACCTCAGGTTTTATAGAAGATTTATCTCCTGTTAAAAGAGCGGCTGCGATTCCACTGGCATCTCCTTTCATTTTTTCGGATATATGTTTTGTGAGTTGAAATCTCATGTTGGAAAAATTTTCCATAAAATTCGCTGAAGTTTGTGTTTTGGATTTTCTTATATAAAAGGCAATTCCAGAGGCATCTATGCCATCAATGGTTGAAAATTGAAGTTGATCGAAACTGCCAGGTATAGCAGGCTCTCTGAATTTTGATACCATTCCGAAAACCTTAACAGAATCCTTTGGCTCTATACCATTCAACATTTTGCTACTGCACGTCATCTTTACAGTTTTTATAAACTTTAAATTTTCATCATTATTGAAATTTACATTTTTGAAAACAGCTCTTTGCATGTCCTTCATTGTTGGATGAGATTCTTCTATAAACCCCACATTTGCATAGAAACTTACTTTTTTATTCTTTTCTTCAACAAATTTTTTGCATGAAATTAAATCTGCATGAAAAATTCCACCTGTTTGTGAAACACACACTCCCACTGCGAAAATTACAGTGATTATTGTTGTTGTTGTCCTAAACATGATTGGCAACAATAACGTCGCTATCACAAATACGACAAACTTTGTGAGGTCAACAAAGGGGAAATGTACTCCGCATATTATGCCAAACCCAAGCACTACCGGAGCAAATAATGGTAACTGCTTTCTATCTATCAACAGCAGATCAATCATTTGTCTGTTCATGTCTTCTCCCCAAAATTAAATACATTAATCATTATAACCTGAATTTTAGGCCAAAGATGATTTAACCTGTGCTTTTTCATGCTAGAA
>JAISOC010000035.1 GCA_031275915.1 Holosporales bacterium
ATGTTGGAGTCAATAATGAGAGAGCTACAAAAATATCCGCAAATCCAACACATAACACGCCACTTCATGTAGGGAAATCTGGATTTATTATTGATTGTAATGCAGAATACATACGTGATACCAGTGATAATGGCGTATTAACTACTTCACGCAATTTATATAACAAAATTTGTACGTTCATTCCCCACAATACCAACCCAGTCTTAACAAGTGAGATGTCAGGATCCAGAGTTGTGGCGACCTTCAATGTTAGGTTGCCAACAAATCCTTTTCTGTCTACTGTAAGGGTACTTGATCCGGATATAGGCCACAATGGTTCCATTAACGCAAATTTAAATGTTACAGCTCAAAATGGGGCACACGCGAACCTGTCGATTACTCCAAATGCGACAAGTATGAAGGTTGTATTTGTGAAAAGAATAACGGGAGTGAATAATCAACTGCACGCTGCAATCCTCACGTTCTATCCTAATTCATAGTATCATCAACGTATTCGCTATTATTATCAAAGAACTTTTTAAGAATTCTTGAACATCTTTCTTCTTGTATTCCTCCTATGATATTTGGTTTATGTAAAGAAGTTTCAAACACTCTTGCTCCATGAACGATTGCTCCTGTTTTAGGGCTATATGCTCCGAAAAATATGTCTTTTATTCGCACTTTTTCCAAAACGGAGCTACAAAGCACACATGGCTCCAAAGTTACATACAAGCTGGCTTCGCAAAGATATTTAGTCTGTAGTTTTTGAAGAGCCTCTAAAACCACTATAAATTCGGCATGCATTAGGGAGGACCTCTGTTGTTCAACCATATTTCCAGAAATAGATATTATTTCATCATTAACAGCAATTGCAGCCCAGATTGGAATTTCCGCTGTGTTGGAGTCTGATTCAATTCTTGATATCACTTCCTCCATTATCGATTCAAAATACATTACATGGGAACAATAATGGCGGGAGCGACGGGACTTGAACCCGCGGCCTTCGGCGTGACAGGCCGACGCTCTAACCAACTGAGCTACGCCCCCCTTAAATTATCACTAAGCAATGCTCGCAAAACCAATGAATAATGTCAAGCTGGAACTTAACAGGGATTGAAACTAAATGTAGAAATTCTAATTGCAAAACCTTATCTTTTATAAACACTGCCAGAAGTAGCGTTAATTTTTCTTGCATATAACTCATTAAGTTTAAAATAATATATCAAATATTCATTGATAATGGTAACAGTATTGCACAAGTTTTCTTGTTGCATTTACTGTAAATCAAAAGTAAAGTGTTCCGATATTGTTTTTTTAAGAGGTATGTTTATGAAAAACATACTTGTGATCGTAGGCGTCCTTGCCTACATAATGGGAGAAATTGGGATTGTGGAAGCATCCAAAGAGCATGGTGGGGCATCTAACATTGTGTACACCACTATTGACAAGCTGTTTAACGACTACCTGGAATTGTCAAATTGTCCAGCTGATTTTGAAAAGGAATTGAATGATTTGCCGCTTCAGGTTAAGGAAAAAGTTGATGCGATGAAAGAAGCAGTCGGTGTGCTTAGAACAAAAATTAGAGCGTACAAGGGTAAGGGTAAGGCGCAGGATGGATTGCCTGTTGATGATAGTGTATTTGTAGCTTTGAATCTGGCGCTGTTGGACACGATATCTTACGTAGGTCAGATAATGTGGAACATTGATGAAGCAAAAACAAAACTGACTCACAACAGATCTAATAAACGTCACCAACATGTCCAAGATGAAATCAGAGAAATATACAGCTTGATCGGTTTAATAGGTGGCAATGAACGAGTTATAAAAGCAAACGAGATACACTGTCTAGAAAAAATGGGTGAGGAATATTCGATAGATGATCTCGGACCTGTGGGATTAGGTAGCAACTTTTTTATGGGCCAGCTTGATCCTGCAATATCAAGTAGTGGTTCTCCTGATATTGAATCTGCAACGTCAAGCAGTAGTAGCAGTAGTCCCTCTTCTGAAGATGAGCAAGAATTTGCAACAGTGGAAAATAACTGGATGAATGATAAGCGAAGTATAGAAACTGAGCAGGATAATCGTAAAGAAATAGATAAATTGTCCCAAAAAATAGACGAAATAAAAGAAGAGATGAATAAGAGACAGGAAGAAACGAATAAGAAAATCGATGATCTTACTGCTTTGTTCAGGGAATTTCTGAAAAAGAAATAAAAACTTGACACAACGCATTTGCATCTGAGACGCTGTAATTATGTTACGTTTTTTGTTGAGGTTGGATTATGAAAAAATTATACATAGTTGCGGCGTCTTCTCTAAGTATGGTCTGTGGAGCAGTTGCTAGCAGTGAGTGGCCTATTGTGGAAGCAAATCAAAATCCAAAAAAAGTTCAGCTAGTAGTGCAAGCTAAGTTAAATGAGCAGAACTATGAAATCGCCAATATGAAAGAAGAGATGAATAGGAAGTTTGAAGAAACTGATAAGAAAATCGACAATCTCACAGCTTTGCTCGAAGAGTCTTTGAATAAGAAATAAAAACTTGACCAAGATGGCGAAGCAATTGATACAACGGAATTCCTCCAAAAAGGAAAGCATACGAAAACTCTGTAGTTAGACTTTTACATTTAGCCCATTAACAACACAAGGTGCGCTTAGCTCTTCATATAGGAACTAACAATAGCGCTCCTTGCTATAAAATCAGCATTGTTATTGTTCAT
>JAISOC010000038.1 GCA_031275915.1 Holosporales bacterium
TGCCTTGTGTCAAGTTTTTATTTCTTTTTCAGAAATTCCTTGAACAAAGCTGTGAGTTTACCCATTTCTTCTCTCATCTCTTTAAACTCCTTTTTCGTCTCTTCAAACCTCTTATTCGTTTCTTCAGAGCTTTTTTTCATCTCTTCCTTTAGATTGGCGACTTCATAGTTCAGCTTATCTATTGCACCATTGAGCACAGTCACTACGCTTTTGGTATCTTCATCATACCTGTGGTGCAGCTCATCATCTGTTAGGCTATCCCCCACTGTCATAGATTTTGGTCCATTCGTAGAAGAGGAACTACTACCGCTATTCGACGTTATAGAATTAGGCTTTGCAGAAGAACTGCTGCTTGATGCTGTTGGTTTATGCTGGATTACGTAAGGGTAGCTACTTGATGCCATAAACTCGATTTCATCTGTCGGACATTCCTTACACATTTTTTTTAGACAATGCATCTTGTTTGCCATTACAACTCGCTCACTACCACCTACTGCACTAAGCAGGTTGTATATTTCTCTGATATTATCTTCGACATCGGGATAATATTTATCAGATTTGCTACGTGCCAACTCTGCTTTTATTTCTTCAATATTATTCATTATCTGACTTACATAGGATATAGTGTCCAACAGCGCCAGGTTCATGGCTACAAATACACTATCATCAATATGTACGTTGTTGTGTTCCTCAATTTCTGTTTCAAGCACACTGATTGTTCCTCTTATCGTATCAACTTTTCCATTAATCTGAAGCTGTAGATTTTCTAACCTCGTTTCAAAATTAGCTGGAAGATTTGATGAACTCAGGCAGTCATTAAACAGCTTTGAAATAGTGGTGTACACAATATTATCCGTTTCCTTTGTTGATGCATTCACTCCACTAACTCCTCCAATTATGTAGGCAATTACACCTACGACCACAAGTGTGTTCCTCATAAACACACCTCCTTGAAAAAACAATACCAGTGTACTTTACTTTTGATTTACAATAAATGCAACAAGAAAACTTGTGCAATACTATTACTATTATCAACGAATCTTTAATATATTATTTTAAATTTAACAGATTCTGCGCAAGCAAAGCTAACGTTACTCTTGGCAATGTTTATGAGAGATGAGATCTAATCTCAGCTGAAATTTCTGCACTTTAGTTTCAATGCTTATGTTCTAAAACAAGATTACCACTGCTTCATTTGTACCTTGAATACTTCTTCCGAATCTATCTTATAATTGTAAGAAATCTTTCAAACCGCATTGAAAAAGGCCATTTTAAAACCTCATACCAAGAACAGCTGGATGAGAAAAACAGACACTCCGCTCTTCCCATTATTTTGCTGATCGGGATGAAGCCAACTTTTTCCATTACTCTGCTGTCTTGAGAGTTATCTCTATTATCCCCCATCATGAAATAATGATTCTCAGGTACTACAAAAGGCCCGACATTATCAAGATGAGCCTTCCCAAAATCAAAAGTTTTAATAATCACATGCTCGTATCCATTTGGTAGTTTTTCCATGTATCTCTTATGAATCCCGTATTCTCCATCCTCTATGATTGAATAATCCTCAATCTGCCTGAGTTCAACTGGTTTGCCATTGATATTAACGATTCCATCTATGAGTTGTATTGTGTCTCCTGGTAGACCTATAACTCTCTTTATATAATTCAAATCTTTATCTTTTTCATTTCTAAAGACAACAACATCCCCGCGCTGCGGAAGTTTATCACCCATGATTCTTTTGTGTATTTTTGGAAGAGGGAAGGTGAATGTTCCGATTCTGAATGAATCATTAGAATATCCATAACAATACTTATTTACTATCAGAAAATCTCCAACCAAGAGTGTTGGAATCATGGATCCAGAAGGAATTTTAAATGGCTGATATAAAAAACAACTGACAAGAACAAATGAGAGGATAACTATCACCCATTCCTTTATAGTCTGCCTTATTTTTTCATTCATACACGTTTTCTGTTTTAAAGAGTGTCTATTACAACAAAAGCACATACATATGGTAGCTCATCGCTCACACTCACTTCAATAACAAAAGATTTATCATTAATTCTGGATTTTAAATTAGAGAGAGCTGCATTTTTTAGTTCAACAAATGGCTTTCCTTTTTTGTTGTGAAAAACTTCAATATCGTGCCAAAACATACCAGAAGTATTGGAAATAGCTTTAATAACCGCTTCCTTTATGGAAAATATTTTGGCAAAAGATTCGTTGCTTCTCAATCTTCTTGCGCAAAATTCCCTCTCCTGCATTGTGAAAATTTTGTTGATGAATCTTTCTCCCTGCCTTGATATAACTCCATCAAAGCGTCTTGTGTCTAAAATATCAACTCCAATACCTAGGATCATACGCCAGTGCTTATAATTCAAATTATAGAATTTTACGAAAAATATTCTATTCTTGCTTCTCTATTTATGCTACCAAGACAGCGGAGTAATTGATATATGGAGTTTCTCTAAAAAGGAAGAATGCTTTACGATGTTAATTTTGTTGCAAACTGAGATCTGATATTTTTACACTATCCGAATGATATATGAATCCTGTAAGTATATTTTAGATTTACTATTACAAATTCCATATGCTTTCGCTGTATGGAATTGTGGAAGGGACGGTATGTATGTTTCCTATGCTCTGGCTAGACTGTTAGGCATGAATAATTCTAACATCAATGCATATAATTTTTCGCAAACTTTCAATAAATTATTTGATGGATTCTTAAATGCTGCCTCAAAACAAGTCTTAATAGACGGAGCATATTCGAGCACGTTCAATAACTTAAAGGTCGAGTTAAAATACAACAAACAGACTGATGCATACCTTTTGACAATTACTGATATTTCCAAACAAATGAATAATGATTTACTTGATATTTTGAATATACTTCCTGTTTATGTATGGCAAAGAAACGCTGATTTAAAACTTAAATATTGTAATCAAAAATATGCTGATGCCTTCGAAACTAATATCTCCGATGTAATTAGAAATAACATGAAACTTCCTATATTCATCAATTCCAAGGGCCTGTCTTTGGAGCAATTGGCAATATCCTCTGGAAAAATTCAAACTACTAGAAAACACACTATAATCAATGGAGTACGCAAGTTACTGGAAATTTCAGAATTACCTCTAAATCACAAAAAACAACAAATAGGCTACGCTTTTGATGTATCCGAAGAAGATAAAATTCAAAATGAATATAAAATTTTCAAAAAACAAACATTTGATGCTCTAAATACTATATCAGTTCCAATAGCGATTTTTGATGCAGATACAAAATTATCTTTTTGTAATAAAGCAGTTTTACAATTCTTCGATTTAGAAGAGTCATACGTTGCCTCTTCCCCAACCTTTGCAGCTGTTTTGGGAGTATTGTTTGATCAAAAGAAAATAACGCAAGAGCAGGATTATCAGACTCTAAAAGAAACTTGGTTAAGATATTTTAGGGAAATTGTAGTTCCATATCACACGTTTATGCACACTCCCGATGGAAAATCTGTAAACATAGCAGTTTCTCCACATTATGGGGGCGGTCTTCTGTTTGTCTTTGAAGATATTACAGAAAAACTAGTGATGGAACGAGAACGAAATACATTATTTGAGGTGCAAAGAGAAACTATTGAGCACTTGCATGACGGAATTCTGGTTTTTGGAATAGACAATAAGGTGCGGGTAATGAATCCTGCCTTTAAGGGAATATGGGGAACTCACAATTTCGATTCTGATTTCTTGGATGTTCATATAAAAGATTGTTTCTTACGTGCTTCAAATCTCTTTGCAAGTCCAGATGATTGCGAGGCTTGGATTTCTAAAATTATAAGCTTGGCGGAGTTCAGAACTGAAGATTCTGGAACTATTACCCTAACTAATGAAAAAAACATAGATTACGCATATGTGCCATTACCTGATGGTTTAAACTTTATTCGTTTCGTGGATGTAACAGACAGAAGAAAACTGGAAAGTGCTCTCAGAGAAAAGAACGATATAATGTCGCAAATAGACAGCCTTAAATCGAATTTCATAGCAAACGTATCATTTGAACTTAAATCTCCAATTAATACAATATCAGGATTTTCAGATATTTTAATTAATCAATATTTTGGAGAATTAAATGAAAAACAAATGGAATACTGTTACAGCATATTAGAGGCCACTAATAAATTGGCTGAAATAATAGATGCAATGTTAAGTTTAGCAACCATTAAGGCAGGACAAAATAAGGTACGATATGAAGAGGTATATCTATTAGATTTTTTAAATAAATTAGCTGAATTATTTCACGATGCGACTAGCAAGAAAAATATAATAATTCAAACCTCTATTGATGAACCTAACTTGAACGCATATTGTGATGAACCATCTGTTAAGCAAGTTATTTTTCAAATTATTTCATTGATTTTGAAGATGACTCAAATTGGGGAAACTATATATATTACAGCCTCCAGATCAACTGAACAGCAAGATTACATAGCTATCTCAATAAAGAACGGTGGCTTTGGAATGCCAAAAGATGAATTAGATAATGTAAATAAAATTTTGATGAGTAACAATGATTATAGATCTAATCTTTCAACCGCTTCAGAATTTGTCTTTTTATTCGCTAAACATGTTGCACAGCAGCATGGAGGAAGATTGAGTATATCATCCGATTATGAAACAGGAACAAACATCACCCTGAGCATACCTGCCCAACCTCCGTCCTTTATTTAACCTCAGTTTTATAATTAAGAGAAAACTCCATTGAATCGATCAACTTCTGCATGATATCATTGACAGCTGTGTTTGTTGTTACAGGGCTTAATTATGATTTTGTATGCAGCTCTTGCTATTGTTTTCTTTCTTATTTTCAGTGGCTTTTTTATTGTTGAACAACAGACGTGTGCAGTTATTGAGAGGTTTGGAAAATTCCAAAGGTTAGCAATGCCAGGTTTGAATTTTAAAATTCCTATTATTGAAAATGTGAAATCCAGAATATCCTTACGCATACACCAATTAAATGTTGAAGTTGAGACAAAAACAGAGGACAACGTCTTCGTAAATATAGTGACAGCCGTTCAATACAGAGTTTTAAATGACAAAATATATGAAGCTTTCTATATACTACAGGATCCTGATCAACAGATCAGGTCATTTGTTTTTGATCTTGTTAGGGCTCAGGTCCCCCTTCTATTACTCGATGATGTCTTTTCCAAGAAGGACGATATAGCAAATGCTATAAAAAACGAGTTACAGGCACCAATGTCTGAATTTGGATATGAGATTATAAAGGCTTTAATAACTGATATTAATCCTGATTCAAATGTAAAGGCAGCTATGAATGAAATAAACACTGCGCAAAGATTGAGAGTTGCAGCAACAGAGAGAGGAGAAGCCGAAAAAATATTGAAGGTGAAACAGGCAGAGGCGGAGGCAGAGGCATCTATACTCCATGGAAAAGGAGTAGCAGGACAAAGGCAGGCTATTATTGAGGGACTTTGCAAATCTGTTGATGAATTTACAAAACAAACAGGATCAACTGCGGATCGTGTTATGGATATGGTCCTGCTCATACAATACATAGATACCCTTAAAGAAATAGGTGCCTCTTCGAAATCCAGCGTTGTTTTTGTTCCTCACTCTCCAGGTAATATTTCTTCCATAGGAGAACAAATAAGGGAAACAATTTTCTCTTCTGATGCCTTGAAAAAATAGCTGTAAAAATCTAGGTATAATGCACACAGGCTTTGTATAAGGGACACGCTATTTGGCGCGCAATCTCAGAAAAGATCAAAATTTCCACCACTTGTTAACGGAAAATTAACCTTTTTATGTTATTTTTTTCCATCCCTAACATGTACCGTCCCGAAGTATGATAGTATGATAAACTGTGAAGAGTACAAAATATGGAGAATATGAATTTATGGTAAACATGTGGGAAAAAGAACCAGAAAAGTTTATTAAAGATCCACATCACTTCACGCCGGGACCATACACGTCATATATTTCACCTATTGATGCATTAATCATCTCTACAAATTCAGATAGGAGTTTAACATTGTTCTCTCTTATATCCTTATTTTCATCCAAAATCATGATATTTTCACAGACATCCAGAACAAGCTCTGATAATTTAACGGCTTTTTCAAGATCCTCTTCGAGTGAATCACTCATGCTTACAGTTATCAAAAAATCCTTTAAATCATTCGCATATTTGTTATTAAACTCAATCAATT